>DAIMEA010000001.1:0-40713 GCA_036725585.1 Prolixibacteraceae bacterium
AACCCGCCGAAAAAGTAACGGCATGCTGCTCGGCAATGCCTACATCGAATACCCGGAGAGGCATTTCTTTTTGCATAATGTTCATCGAGCACCCCGATAGCATAGCCGGTGTAATACCCACAATTTTTTCGTTTTGCCGGGCCAGTTCGAGCAGGGTTTCCCCAAAAACCTCCTGATAAAGGGGAGGTTCGTAACCATTTGTGCCGGGAATGGGTTCGCCGGTAAACTTGTTAAATTTCCCCGGGGAGTGAAAAAGGGTTTGATTGTTCTCGGCAGGATGATAACCCTTGCCTTTTTTGGTGATGACATGAAGCAACTTGGGGCCGGGTATTTTTTTCAGGTCGCGAAAAAGCCCTATCAACATCTCCACATCGTGGCCGTCGACGGGTCCAAAATACCGGATGTTCATTGCTTCGAACAGGTTGCTCTCTTTCAGGAAAAACGATTTGGTTGAATGTTCAATTTTTTGGACCGCCCTTCGTGTTTTCCAGCCAACGTGCCGAAAACGGCCGAAAAAATTCCACACTTTGTCTTTTAGCTTGTTGTACACTTCCGAGGTGGCAATTTTCAGAAGGTAATGATTCAGGCCCCCAATATTCGGATCGATGGCCATGTTGTTGTCGTTCAGTATGATCAATATATCAGGATTGTTCACACTGGCATTGTTCAGTCCTTCAAATGCAATTCCCCCGGTAAGCGCTCCATCGCCAATGATGGCCACAATTTTCTTCTCATCGTTTTTTAATTTGCTGGCCATTGCCATACCCAGGGCGGCTGATATGGAGGTAGACGAATGGCCTACGCCAAAAGGATCGAAAATACTTTCTTTGGGTGTGGGAAAGCCACTTAATCCTTTGTATTGCCGATTGGTACGAAACCGATCGCGCCGGCCGGTAAGGATTTTGTGCCCGTAAGCCTGATGGCCCACATCCCATACCAGCATATCGTGAGGGGTGTTGTACACATAATGGAGGGCAACGGTTAATTCCACAACTCCCAGACTGGCGCCAAAATGACCAGGGTGTTCCGACACAACATCGATTATAAAACAACGCACTTCGTCACAAACCTCTTTCAGGTTTTTTTCCGGGATTTTCCGCAAATCGGCGGGAGAGTCAATTGTATACAGCCACTTAAAACGCTTGTCACTCATCGGTAAAAACAAATTGGGTTGCTAATATACGAATTGTTCCTTCTTTTCGGTTCTCTTTTAGAAACGTTCTTTTTCGATCATCATGGGCAAAGGTTGATGTTTTTTTGGCCGAATTCTTTCTGCCAGGGTTTCGACCTGCGCCGAAAACAATAACTTTGTATGCATCGAAAAGAAAAAAATGGATCATAAATCGAAAAGAAAGCTATGAAACGGATCAGCAGTTTATCGGCAATTTTGTGCATTCTTTTGTTGGGTTCTTGTGTTCCGGTGAAAAAATTCACCGATCTGGAAAAAAAATCCGAGGAATACCGGAAAAGCAATGAAGGCCTTAAGGATCAAAACCTCGATTTGACGGTCGAGGTAAATGAACTCGACGGGAAGATTCTGGCAATGCAATCAAAGCTCTTCAACCTGGAAAAAGAATACGAAAAGAACCTAAATGAAAAAAAGAAACTTGAAACCGAAAAAGAACAGGCTTCCCGGTACGCAAAAGAACTACAGGAACAAATCGATATGCTGAAACAGGGAAGTTCTTCCGAAATTATCGGCCTGTTGAGCGAACTTCAAAAACTTCAGGAAAGCCTTCAGGAGCGGGAGAACAACATAAAGGCCTCCGAAGATTTGCTGAAAAAAAGGGAAGATGAACTGAAATCGGCCCAGGAAACAGCCCTTGCCCAGGCTGCCGAACTACAGAAACTTCAGGACGCATTGAACCAGCAGCGTGAAGCCCTTTCTTCGCTTAAGGAAAAACTGAACCAGGCTCTCCGGGGTTTTTACGACCAGGGCTTGTCGGTTTACGAAAAGAATGGGAAAATTTTTGTCTCGATGGAGGAGCAGTTGTTGTTCCAAACCGGAAGTTATACCCTCGACCCCAAAGGTCGGGAAGCGTTGAAAAATCTGGCAGGGGTGTTGGCGAACAACACCGATATCAATATCCTGGTCGAGGGGCATACCGACAACGTCCCACTGAATGGAGCCGGCCAAATTAAGGACAACTGGGATCTGAGCGTGATGCGGGCTACGGCTGTTTCCAAAATCATTCTGCAAAACACGTCCATTCATCCTTCAAGGATTACGGCCGCAGGGAGAAGTGAATTTGTTCCGCTCGATGAATCCAATACCCCCGAAGGCAGGAAAAAAAACCGGAGAACCGAAATCATTCTGACCCCCAATCTGAGCGAAGTGTTTAAAATTATTGAATCGAATTAAGCAACGAACGGCCTGCAGGGAAAAGCTTTCGAATAAATGTACATGATCCGATGAGAACGTATCTTTCCTTTGGCGACTGGATCGACCTGTACTTCAAACTCCGGCAGAAGCGCTATCGCAAACTGATTTTGGGTTTTAACCGACAGGGGAAAGAACGAACCGCCGCCAAATGGAACAGCCAATTGCTCTCATCTGATTTCTGGATGATCCCTGAAGTACGGAAACGGTGGAATGAAAAATGCACCGGCCACCCCGACCGGGAATATGAAGACTATTTTGTTCAAAGGTATCTGCCCCAATCCCGCAATCTGAGAATGCTTTCAGTGGGTTGCGGAAGCGGTGCGCGGGAACGAAAATTTGCCCGATTTCCTCAATTTGCATCGATCGAAGGGATCGATCTGGCAGAAAAACGAATTGACGAAGCCCGGAAAGAAGCTTCTGTTTTGAATCTTCATCAAGTGCACTATCATGCGGGCGATTTCTTAAACCATCCCTTCGCCTGCGGAACCTATGACGTCGTGCTCTTTCATTCGAGCCTGCACCATTTTAACCACCTATCCCAGTTAATCCCCGAAAAAGTTCTTCCTTTATTGAAACCCGGAGGCTATCTGGTTCTTTTTGAATATACCGGCCCCAACCGGCTCCAATGGAGTAGGCGGCAATTAAAACGGGTAAACGAAATCTTGAGCATGCTTCCCGAACGCTACCGGAAACGAAGGGGCAATTCGGCCCTAAAGCGGAAAGCATACCGGCCCGGCTGGATCCGGATGCTGCTTGTCGATCCTTCGGAGGCCCCCGACTCGGAATCAATCCTGCCCGAAATTCACAGGCATTTCCGTACACTTGAAGAGAAACACGTCGGGTGGAACCTAACTCATGTGTTGTTTAAGGATATTGCGCATAATTTTTTACAGAACGATGAAGAAACCCGTCGTTGGATCGATTTTGTTTTTGAGAAGGAAGATGCCTTCCTCAAAGAGACAGGCCACAGCGATGCTGTTTTTGGGATATATCAGAAAAAAGAATCGTGAACCGTTGGCTTTCGGGTCCGTCACTCCACATAGTAATTGTATAAATATCCTTCGGGGCTGGCAACCAAAAGGTTAAAGTTGGTTTCGTCTTCCGAGTTCAGGCCAATGCTAAAACCCGAACAGCCATCGAGGGGAAAACCCGGATGAAGGTTCCCATTGATATCGAAGAGAAAGATTTTGTTCTGATCCGAACAGGTCAGTCCCACTTTCTTTTCTTTATACGAAAAATGATATATCACCGGCATGTGGCTTATCGGATATTCGAGTTTTTTGGTAAACAACACTTTACCGTTATTTTTTGTGGTATACACCAGATGCTCGTCGGCAAAAACATATTCCAGGCTTTCGTCGGTATCCAGATTGCCGGCTACAAAGAAGTGATTCTCGGATAATTTTTTAAATTCGATCATTTCGTGTTCCCCGTTGAAATAGGTCCGGTGTATGTTTCCTTCCGGATCGGTGGTGACGATATGGGGTTCGTGCAGGGGGGAGCGCTTTTCCAAAAAAAGACTATTTCGTGAAGAATGCGGATAAACGGTATTGGTTTCTACACGGACATTCCCTCTTCGGTCGAAAAAGTAATCCTTCATTTTATCGGCTGCAACAATGTAATCTTTACCATCGACCACAAAATGTTCCACGGGATGGCTTATCGGGTGATCGGTTTTGGGATTGTTCCATCCCTCAACGAAAGAGGCCTGGTTGTCGTATGCATAAAGCGTTCGGTCGGAACAGGCTACGATAAAACGGTAGTTGCGCGTGTTTTCATAATCAAATACAGCCACTCCGTTGCTTGCCTCCGAACGGAGGGTAATGGGAAAAGGAGGTACGGAATTTCCATTCCGGTCGATCACATATATTTTTTCGGAGGTATTGAATAGAAATTGGTATTTCCCGTTTTTGAACAGGTCGATTTGGTGAATATCGCTCAATATAGGGGATGGTAGTTTGATTTGCCATTGGATGCGCCCGATGTTGTTGATCAGATAAAAATTATTTTCCCGATCCTGAAGTACAATTTCCTTGTTCAGCGGGTCGGTGTGATTTTTTACAAACAAGGGTTTAAAATCGAACGACGCTTTCATGTGGCTTTTCCAAACGGTTTGGGGTTTTGATTGAATTTCGGGGTAGAACAACAAACTGGCATTGTTGTACATCATCGATCCTGCCGGGCTGATCTGCCAGGCAAACATTTTGAATTTTTTCAGCTCGTGGTTTTGCTCAAGGACTGATCCAAGCTCTTTGTTTAACACAAAAGGTGCCAGCGACAGGGAGCGGTCGGTGTTGCAAAAGAACTGAAACGTACAACGGGTGTTCAGGGCCGATTGAAATTTATTGAATTCAATGTTGGTGTCCAGGGTTTCCCCAAGTGTATTTGCATGCAGGATTTGCTTCATTGCAGAATAGGTGTCGGAAAAGATCAGGTAGTTTTCGAAAACAGTGAACCATTGGGCCTGGATCGATCCGAAAAGAGGGCCCGTTAAAAGTGCCGGAAAATCGCCAATGGGAAAGGGATATATTGGAAAAGAAGTTTGCGGATCGATCTGATAGATAATGGGCGTATGGGACGTGTCGGTTCCTTTTGTTTCAAAGTAATTCCCAACGAGTTCCTTCATCCGGTTCAGGGTGTGGCTTCCGCTCTTTGTCCGAATGATGAAGGCTTTTCCCAAGCCGGTTACCGGATCGGGTTCCATTCCAACCCCTGCAATTTCTTCATCCAAAAGTTCGAAAAGAAAAGATTCCGGGTTATATTTTGTGTCTTTTTCAAACCGGTTCAACCGGTCTTTTCGAGACAAGAGCTGATTGTTCCGGTCAAGATATCGATCGTAATCAGAAAAAAACCGATGCGCATCGGAGATGTTGAGGCTGGCAAACCAGCTAAGCTGATTGGGAAGAACGGAGGTAATTTTTGAACTTCCGGGCGACTGGTTTCGAAAAATTGCGGCATAAAGATTTTCCGATTCGGCTCCCGTCGAGAATCCGCTGATAAACACTTTTCCCTTTTTTAATGAGAGATCAAGTTCCGACCAACGGGCATATTTTTTAATTCCGGCTGTTTTCTTTTTAAATTCATCGGAAAAGGATTTTGAAAGAAGATCTGCCACAGTATTATGGTTCACAAAAACATTGAACATTGCCTGCGGATTGATCGTTTTTATCAGGTCAGCCAGTTCGGATTGATCGCTCAGTGGAGGCTGATGAAGCTGGCGGATGGATTCTTCGATGACCAACGATCGTTCGCTCGCCAGTAAAATCCCCATGTGGAAAGCAAAATATAAGCTTCTGCCTTTCCCGGGAAGCATAACGAGCTCGTAAATCGAGGCTTTTTCGTATTTGCGTTCGTAAATGGTCCAACTCTTTTCGCGTGCGTATTCCAGAATCATTTCCCCGACCCAATGAAAATCGCTTTTGGAAAGCCCGACCATGTACTGAATAACTGTTTCGTTGTTTCCGGTGAGGTGGAACGAAACCATCACTTCCTTACCTTTGATTTTTTTTTGAAGCTGCGGAATTGAGTCGGCCAATGAGGAGAACAGCAACCATGAGTCCGTTGTGTTGCGTAAAGCCTCGATTGAAAACACCGCTTCCAGGAGGGCTTGATTTTCAGCAATTAATTCGGAAGAAAATGGGGTGTTGTTTACTTTGATGAAAAGGGGTGTCCCGGGTGTTAACGCATTCAGGCACGAAGAGGATTCCCCTTCTCCTGATGATTTGAACCGAAAAAGATAGAAAATCAGAACACCCAGGATAAGAAGGGAAAAGATGATTAAAATGAGCCGTTTCGTCATGATAAAAACATCTAAATAGTTTCTGGTTATTCATCATCAAACTTGTCGCGGAAGAAGGGAAGTCGCTCTTGCCGGGCTTTTCTTGACGACTGTTGATGGTATTTCGAATAATACGATCGATAGCGGTTAAAATACCAGGGCATGGCTTTTTCCCTTACCTGCTTTCTGGTGTCGAAATTAAAAAAATATGTGACACCCAGTGTAAATTTTCCGGTCACATCGTATACCGGAATGCGAAATTTATTGGGCAGATAGTCGGTATTTTCCGGATCCAGGTCGGCACTGAAATTACGAACCCCATCCAGGTAGTCGGCGCTAAGAAACTGAAAACTGGCATCAAAAGAAACAAAAATTCGCTCGGTTATCTGATAATTCAAACCAAAAGCCGGACTGAATATGGCATGGGCATTTTTTGTGCTTCTGGGTTTTCGTCCCGACGAATAGATAGGATGGGTCAATCCGGTTAGTTGGTAATTGGCCCGGTCGCGATATCCCATTTCGGCGGATATCCAAATGATTCCAATTCCCATTTTGGCGTACAGGTTGAGTTTGATTATACCTAGGGTGAAGGAACTGAAATTGATGAAATTATATTTGGCAAACAGGGTCAGGTGGGTAATATCCGAATCGTAATAGAGTGGAAAGGGTTGAAAATCTACAGAGTCGTTGTTAAAATAGCCGCCACGCATTAAATAGTGTACGTTGGTTGGATTGATCCGATACCCCTGTAAATTCAGCAAGCCGAATTCAAGTCCCAGGTCGACTCGTTCAAAAACCATTTTCCCCATTTGCAGGCTAAAGGCAAAATCGGCGACGTTGTTCATGTCGTTGCTCCAGCCCGAAAAGTCTTTTTTCAGTTCTCCTAGTAATACAGAAGGACCCACCTGAAACGTTATATTCCAGTTTGTTTCAATGTTGTTTTCATTCGTAAGCCATCCCTGTCCGCTACTTTGGATGAACAAAAATAACATGAATCCCAGTATATGCAATTTGATCTTCAACCCAGTTCCCCAAATTGATTGATACCCTCAATCGCTTAACCCCAGGAAGTAAAGATACAAATTGTTTTTATTTATTGTTTCTTAACCTCCGCGGCATCAACTATTTTGTAAAGTTTGTCGGCCCGGCGTGTTTTTATGGGTACGGGCAGGGAACATCGCGATCCTTTAGGGGCGGTAAGGGTTTTTTCCAGTTCAACCCGTATTTCGCTTACCCGGGTTTCCAAAACGCCTGTAGTTGGGCCGATGATAAAAACCGCATCACCTACGTGTAAATCCTGGGTTTCAATTTTAAACTCGGCAACTTTTAAATTTGAAAAGTAATTCAGGCATTTACCGATGTATATTTTCCGTTTGCTTGCAGCCGAACCGTATTGTTTGCTCCATTCACCCAGGCGCTGTCCCAGGTAGTATCCGTCCCAGAATCCCCGGTTAAAGACCGATGCAAGCCGTTCGTCCCAGTCGCGAATCTTTTCGGGGGTATAATCGCCCGAAAGGTATGATTCGACGGCCTCTCGATAGCAGGCAACAACGGTTTGCACATATTCCGGAGAGCGGGCTCTGCCTTCAATTTTCAACACGGAAATACCGGCGTTTAGGATTTTATCTAAAAAGTGAATGGTTTTCAGGTCTTTGGGCGACATAATGTATTCGTTCTCGATATCGAGTTCGTACCCGGATTCCTTTTCTTTGGCGGTATAGCCCCGGCGACAGATTTGCAGGCAGCTTCCCCGGTTGGCCGAAGCATTCATCTCGTGAAGACTCAGGTAACACTTCCCCGAAACAGCCATGCATAAGGCTCCATGAGCAAAAAGTTCGAGCCGTACAGGCTGTCCGCCGGGTCCCAAAATTTGTTCTTCGTTTATTTGTCGGTTAATTTCCCATATTCGCCCCAGGTTCATTTCGCGTGCCAGAACAATCACGTCGGCAAATTGGGAATAAAACCGGACCGATTCAATATTGCTGATATTAACCTGCGTCGAAATATGAACTTCAATACCTGCTTCGCGGGCCATTTGAATCGCCGCGATATCGGAAGCAATTACAGCCGAGATTCCTGCTTTTTTTGCGGCCGTTACTAATTGATGCAGGGTCGATAATTCATTGTCAAATACTATGGTATTTACTGTGAGATACGATCGGACCTGATGTTCCGAAGCGATCGATGCGATTTTTTCCAGATCGGCGAGGGTGAAATTGTGTGCAGAGCGAGCCCTCATATTTAATTTTCCGACACCGAAATAGATCGATCCGGCTCCGGCCTGGATGGCTGCCCGAAGTGATTCATAGGAGCCAACCGGCGCCATTATTTCAATCCTTTTCTCCAATGCTGATTTTTTCGCAAAAATAGAAAATATCCCGACAGATACGATGTGTCGAATCCGGGTACTGTTTGGGCCTGTTGGGAAAAACTCAGTTAATCATAAACGGAAACAAGGTAAAAAAGCCGGAAGATACCGGCTTTTTTTATTTGTTTTTGTTCATTTTCCGAATAAATTGCTCAAGGGCCATAGTCATAGAGGGAGCCTGAGGGTTGGGAGCCTGGATGTCGAGTCGAAGCCCGGCATCTTGTACCGCCTTTGCCGTGGCTGGCCCAAACGATGCGATCTTTATGTCGTTTTGTTGAAAGTCGGGAAAATTTTGCAACAAGGATTTAATACCCGAAGGACTATAAAATACGAGAATGTCGTAATTTACATCTTTCAGGTCAGACAAATCGCTGCTGACTGTTTTGTACAAAATGGCTTTCGAGTATTTGACTTTCGCTTCGTCGAGCAACTGGGGAATCTCCGGCTTGTGGATGTGTGACAGGGGCACAAGAAAGGATTCGTCGAGGTGCTTTCGGATTATGTCAATCAATTCGGAAAAAGTACCTTCTCCGTAAAAAATTTTCCTTTTTCGGTAGACGATGTATTTTTGAAGGTAAAAAGCAGTAGCCTCTGAAATACAAAAATACTTCATCGATTCAGGTACCGTGATCCGAAGTTCATTGCAGATTCTGAAAAAATGATCAATGGCCGTACGGCTGGTAAAAATAACGGCAGAGTGATCGAGGATATTCACCCGGGTTTGCCTGTATTCTTTTGAAGAAACTCCTTCAACCTGAATAAAAGGCCTGAAATCTACCTTCACATTATTCCGTTCAGCAAATTCAAAATAGGGTGATTTGGCCGAGGTTGGCTCTGGTTGCGAAACAAGTATTCTCTTGATTTTCAAGACCCGATATTTAAAGGTTTTACATTACTCAAAATTTCTCCACACAATCCTCCACACGAGCAACAGGGGTAAAATTTCGAGGGTACAAAGGTATAAAATGATATAATAAATTGAAAAGACTTTTTTTGCAATTATTGCTATTCCTCTGGAAACATTGATAATACTGATAATTCCAATGATCGCTACGGCGATTGTCAGCAGGATTTTTGT
This sequence comes from Prolixibacteraceae bacterium, assembly GCA_036725585.1. Lineage (GTDB taxonomy): Bacteria > Bacteroidota > Bacteroidia > Bacteroidales > Prolixibacteraceae > DAIMEA01. The sequence continues at coordinate 9,608 of DAIMEA010000001.1, forward strand.
CAGCAGGATCCCTGTAAAAAAGAGGATGAGGGCAATCGGAAGCAAAAAAATACCCAGTAATCTGTTGCCTGTTTTGGCGTAAAAAATGTATTCCTGAGTTTCGGAATCGGAATCAAAAAGCCATCCCGAAATTCGGTAGAGCGTAAACTTACTGACGATAAATCCCAGAAAGGAAACCGTACAGAGCAAAACCAATAAGCTTGGCCCGGGGAGTTGTCCAATGGGATTGATCGTGATAAAATGATACAGTAAAACACCTGATGTTAGCACAAAAAGAAGATCGAGCCGATACGAAACATGAGAAAGATTGCTCACTTTTTCACGAAACAACCGGGCAATCGTCCCCTTTTTGTAAATCGTTTCGAAAAGCTCTGCAAGGTACTTAACGGATGCGAAACGGATGGAAGCAAATACCGAAAGAAGGATCATCATTACGATGATGGATCCGTTTTCGATGGCCGGATTGCGTGGAAAGGAAGGTAAATGGGGCGCCGGAACGGAAGGTGAGGCCGTAAGCCAGTTGGGAAGATAATTCATCGAATCGTCCGGAGCGGAATAAGAAACAACTCCTGGAGCAAGGCTAAGGGCAGGGTTAGGGCTTTTCGCAAGGTCATAAGTCGACGGAAACGAAACAACAGATGCCATACCATTCATCATTTAAAGCGACAAAGATACTACTTTTTTTTCAGCTTGTTGCAGCGGGGGCAAATTATAAAATTCTCCGGCGCGAGAGGCGATCGATCAGTTTAAGCGGTTTCGTTCAAAACAACTGTTGCGTTCATAGTCTTCCATTAAACGGGTGAGCTTTAATGCTTCTTCATATTCGGGTGTTCCGGGTTCCGCATCACAGATTTCCAGAAAACGCAGAATGGCTTTTCTGTATTCTTCTTCGGTGTAAATTTGTTCTGACATTGCTTTTTCTAATGTGCCTCCAGCCAATTAAGTCCTTTTCCCATATCAACAGTTAAAGGGACATTTAGTTTTAGGGCTCGCGACATTTCTTCGGAAACAATTTGGGAAAGTCGTTCCATCTCTTCGGGATAAACTTCAAAATTCAATTCATCGTGAACCTGGATGATCATTCGGGAACGGATATTTCCCTCGTCCATTTTCCGGTGAATTTCAATCATGGCAATCTTGATAATATCGGCAGCGGTTCCCTGAATAGGGGCGTTAATGGCATTTCGTTCGGCAACACCTCTGACCACAGAGTTGGATGAGTTGATGTCGGGTAAATGCCTTTTTCGCCCGAGCAAGGTTGTAACATAGCCCTTTTCCCGTGCATTGGCAATGCATTGCTCCATATAGCTCTTCACCTTTGGGAAAGCATCAAAATAACCGTCGATAATCTCTTTGGCTTCCGATCGGGAAATATTCAGACGTTGCGATAGACCAAAAGCAGAAATTCCGTAAATAATCCCAAAATTGGCTGTTTTTGCTTTTCTTCTCATTTCGGGATGTACTTCGGAAACAGGCACGCGATAAATTTTTGAAGCCGTTATTGCGTGAACGTCGAGGTTGTTCCGGAAGGCTTCGATCATATTGTCGTCTCCACTCATCGATGCCATGATACGTAATTCGATTTGTGAATAGTCGGCCGACAGGTACAACATGCCCTTTTCCGAGGGGATAAAGGCTTTCCGGATTTCCCGTCCGGTGGCATCCCGGATGGGGATGTTCTGTAAGTTGGGATTAACAGAACTTAAGCGCCCGGTTGCGGCAACCGCCTGGTTATACGAAGTATGGATCTTCCCCGTTCGGGGATTGATCAATTCGGGGAGGGTTTCAACGTACGTGTTCAGCAGCTTTCGAAGCCCTCGGTATTCAAGGATTTTGTTGATGATGGGATGCTTGTGGGCCAGTTTTGTGAGTACTTCTTCGCTGGTTGAATACTGTTTTGTTTTGGTTTTTTTGGCGTTGGGGTCGATTTTTAGCTTTTCGAAAAGGATCACGCCCAGTTGTTTGGGCGAAGTGATCAGAAAGTCCTCCCCGGCAAGGTCGATGATTTCTTTTTCGAGCCGGAGAATGGACTCCCGGAGTTCGAATGCATAACTTTTCAGGGCATCGGGATCGATCGAGACGCCATTCATCTCCATGGTAACCAATACCGGAACCAGGGGCATCTCCACTCTTTCGAATAAGCCGGTCAGGTTGTTCCTGGCTAATTCCTCTTTCAGGATTTGCATTAGTTGATAGGTTAGATCGGCATCTTCGCAAGCATATTCAACGAGTTGATCGGTGTCGACCGAACGCATGGTTCTCTGGTTTTTCCCTTTTTCTCCAATGAGTGTTTGGGTGGTAACTTTTTTGTATCCTAAGTATATTTCTGTTAAGGAGTCGAGATTATGCCGGGCATCGGGTTGCAACAGGTAGTGTGCAATCATGGTGTCGAACAAGGCTCCTTTTACCTTTACCCCGTATTGGGCAAGCATCAGCAGGTCGTATTTGATGTTCTGGCCTATCTTTCCGAGCGAAGGATTCTCGAATACAGACTTGAATTCGTCGACAATTTTTTGTGCTTCTTTTCTGTCGGGGGGAAGCAACACACACCAGGCTTCGTGGGGTTTGAAGGAAAAGGAGAGACAAACCAGGTCGGAAAGAAGGGGATCGAGCCCCGTTGTTTCTGTATCAAAACAAAAGGCTTTGGTTCGGAAAAGTTCATCCCGGAGTGTTGCCCTTTGTGTCTCGTTTTCAATTTTATGATAGATGTGAGATTGGGTTGTCACGTCCGAAAAATGCTTGTTCGCGGATTGCGTTTGGGCCTGGACCGTGGCAAACAGATCACCCTGTTCGAAATCTTTTGGAGGAGGGGGTGGCGTTTCCCGGGTTTGGATCTTCTGTAAAAGTGTTCGGAATTCAAGTTCGTTGAACAGTTTCGACAATTCTCCGACATTCGCTTCCTGGTACGCCAATTCTTCAAACGAAACATCAACAGGAACATGCTGGTCAATTACAGCCAGCTTTCGGGAAAGAAAAACCTGCTCCTTGAAGTCGAAAAGGTTTTCCTGGAGCTTGCCTTTCAATTCGGAGAGATGCTCGTACAGGCCTTCAATGCTCCCATAATCGCCAATCAGTTTCATGGCTGTTTTCGGGCCAATCCCCGGACAACCGGGTATGTTGTCGGCCGTGTCGCCCATCAGTCCCAGAATATCAATCACTTGAAGCGGATCCGACACCCCGAAATTTTCCCTTACCTCGGGAATACCCCATATTTCCGGGTTTCCACCACTTTTTGCCGGTTTATACATACGGGTTTTTTCGGTAACCAGTTGGGCATAATCCTTGTCGGGAGTGATCATGTATGTGGCGAATCCCCTTTTTTCTGCTTTGCGGGCCAGGGTTCCGATTACATCATCGGCCTCGTATCCTTGTTTTTCGATTATCGGGATATTGTATGCCTGGATAATGTTTCGGATAAACGGGATCGCATTGCGGATATCTTCCGGCATGGCTTCCCGGTTGGCCTTGTATTCGGGATACATGTCGTGGCGAAAGGTTGCTCCGTGCACATCGAAAACAACACCGATATGGGATGGATTTTCATCGTTCAATAATTGTTCCAGCGTAATAACAAATCCAAGAATGGCTGAAGTGTTTAGTCCTTTGGAATTGATGCGTGGGTTGCGAATAAATGCAAAATAGGAACGATAAATCAGGGCATACGCATCGAGGAGAAAGAGTTTTTGCTTTGTTTGCGCTTCGGTTATCATGATGATTGGTTATCGGTTGCATCCCATTCGGCGCTGGAATTAGCTGTTTCATATAGCGTAACACGTTGGAGCTTGATGCCCACGGGAAGGAGGGGGCGGATGATATCGACAAAATGCAGCACCAGGTTTTCACAGGTGGGTTGAAAATCGACAACATGGTGCCGTTCGTACATCCCTTCCAGTTCCAGTAGTTTTTCGTGCGGTGCACGACTGCTGATCATCAGCGAATGGTCGAAACGATCAACAATTCTTTCTTTCACAATTTTTTTCAGGTCACTGAAATCAATCACCATCCCGTTTTTTTTGTGTTCGATATCATGGATAGGGGTGCCCGATACCGTGACGTACAACTTGTAACTGTGGCCATGTATGTTTTTACAAAGGCCGTCGTAGTTCCATAAGGCATGGCTCATTTCAAATTCATAAAACTTTGTTACGCGTATTGTTGCCATAAATTATTTTTTGGAAACCGGAATATTCTTTAAGGATAACAAAAAAAGAGCAGAAAAGATCAGGATTGTAATTCGAATTCTATTCTTTGCAGGTACAATCTTGCATGCAATCGATTATTTGACCGAAAACCTTATTTTTCAGGGTATACAGCGTATTTTTTCCCTCGCGGGTTGAACAGAGTACTCCTTTGTCTTTCAATATTCCCAGATGATGCGAAATGGTTGATTGTTCGAGTTCTAATTTCCTGTAAATCTCTGTAACCGTCATTGCCTCATCATTCTTTAAGAGGTAGAGGATCGAAATGCGGATGGGGTGCGCCATTGCTTTAAATATTCCAGTAGCTTTATCGATCCGGTCGATCGGGAATAACTCTTTTTTCATTGAATCTGAATTTGAACTACAAATGTAAAAAAACAAAGCAAATAACCTGAAAAAAATGCACTCACAGTTAGGAAACTAGCCTATGGTTAGGGTTATTTGTGTTTTATGAATGAAAAAAGCCAAAGAAGGAACAGTTTTCGTGGAAAACAATTGTTTATTTTTGATCGTTCATTCGTTCAAATGATAACACTCGATTACATAAAGCGCCCTGTTCAAAGTGAATTAAGCAGCTTCGAACGATTTTTCAGGGATACTACACGGTCGGAAGTGGGCTTACTGAACCTGATGGTTAACTACATGATTCGAACGAAGGGAAAGCAAATCCGGCCTTTAATGGTTTTTCTGGCTGCAAAAATGCACGGCACAATCACCCAGCGGACGTATGTAGCAGCATCGACCATCGAATTGCTCCATTCGGCGTCCCTGGTCCACGACGATGTTGTGGATGAATCCTACGAACGAAGAGGTTTTTTGTCGATCAATGCGCTATGGAAAAATAAAATCTCGGTTTTGATGGGCGATTATTTATTGTCGAAAGGCTTGCTCGTCGCAACAAAAGAAAAGGAATATGAAATACTCGACATTGTATCGGAGGCGGTTCGGGATATGGCCGAGGGTGAGTTGCTCCAATACCAGAAAAGCAGAAAACTCGACATGGATGAGGCCACATACTTTGAAATTATTCGGAAAAAAACAGCTTCCCTTATCGGGACAAGCTTTGCTGTAGGAGCCCATTCGGCAGGCGCCGACCCCGAAAAAGTATCCGCCATGCGGCAGATTGGTGTACTGGCTGGTTTTGCATTTCAGATTCGCGACGATATTTTCGACTATCAGGATAAGGGAACCATCGGAAAACCCATTGGAAACGATTTGAAAGAGAAAAAGATTACCCTCCCGCTTATCTATGTATTGCAACATTCGTCTGTTCGGGAACGAAACCGGATTTTGTTCAGTATTCGAAAAAACAATAACCGGAAAGAAAAGGTATGGGAATTGATTGAACGGGTAAGAAAGAACGGAGGCATCGAATATGCCACTGGTAAGATGAATCAGTTTGCCGACGATGCCATCGACCTTCTCAATCGCTTTCCCTCAAATGAGGCTTCCCAATCCCTTGAACATCTCATCCGTTATATCATTGAGCGAAAAAAATAAGAGCAACCCGCAGGTCGCTCTTATTAAATAGCCATGAAAACACAAACTTTATCGTAAGATAAATTAAATTGTCATTATTTCAGCGTTCTTCTTTTCTACCATTTCATCAACCTTGTGGTTAAAATCATCGGTATTTTTCTGAACGTTTTCAATTGCCTGTTTTTCCTCGTCTTCCGAAAGGCCATCTTTCCGTAGTTTTTTCAACTGATCGTTGGCTTCTTTTCGGGCGCTCCGGATGCTTACTTTTGCCGCTTCTCCTTCTTTGTTGGCATCCCGGACCAACAATTTCCGTCGTTCTTCCGTTAAAGGCGGTATAAAAATACGGATTATTTCTCCATTATTATCCGGATTGAACCCTAAATTTGCATTTAAAATTGCTTTTTCAATCGGTTTGATCATTTGTTTTTCCCAAGGTTGTACCATGATGGTCTTAGCATCAGGGGTGGAAATACTGGATACCTGGTTCAGGGGTGTCATGGTTCCGTAGTATTCAACCAGCACACTATCAAGCATTCTGGGAGAAGCTTTGCCTGCACGAATATGAATCAACTCTTTGTCGAGATGATCAATTGCCGCTTGCATGTGCTCGCGGGTCATTTCCAAAATGAGATCAACATCTTCGGACATTTTCGACCATTTTGCTTGTGAAGAGCAAAAATAAAAAAAAATGGAAAAGCAAAAAACGATGTTTTATTTTTCTTTGTCCAATTATTGCCCAAATCGGTTTATTTTTGATGTTTCACAAAAGAATTGTAAATCATGGCTAATTTTTTTCGTCCCGAAGTGGATGCTTTTTCCCGTGAAAAGTACAAACATCCGGTATCACAGTTGATCCTGGTTGCTTTCATTTCCCTGCTTTCCCTGTTCGTATTTATGCTATTGGGTACTTTTTTGGCTGTACCCTTTTGGGGAATGGAACAGTTTCAACAGTTGTTGCAGGCTACAATATCATACAATCCCGAAAATGTACCCTTTTTAAAATACCTGCAAATGGTTCAGTCCATTGGTCTTTTTATCGTTCCTTCCCTGATTCTGGCAAAAATATTCAGCGGTTCTTTATGGAACTATTTAAAAATGGACCAGTCACCCATGGTTCGTTCCCTTTTTCTTGCTCTGATCCTGATTCTTGTGTCCAGCCCTTTTATCAATGCAACGGGTGTGATCAATTCCCGCATGTCGTTTCCCGACTGGATGTCGGGTATCGAAGAATGGATGAGGGCCAGTGAAGACAATGCCGGTGAATTGACCCAACTTTTCCTGAATACAGATACCATCTGGGGACTTCTGTTTAATATTTTAATGATAGGGATCATTCCGGCGCTCGGAGAGGAATTACTTTTTCGGGGGATTATCCAGCGAATCTTCACTCGATGGACCCGGAATGTTCACCTGGGGGTCTGGATTTCTGCACTTCTGTTCAGCGCCCTGCACTTTCAGTTTTACGGGTTTATCCCAAGGGCTTTGCTGGGTGTGATGTTTGGCTATTTGCTGGCCATGAGCGGGAGTTTATGGTTACCGGTTGCCGCTCATTTTTTTAACAATACAATAGCGGTCCTCGCCTATTATTTTTACGACAAAGGAATTCTGTCGTTCGATCCCGAAACGCTCGGAGCGGAGTCGGGTTTTGGATGGGCGGCTGCAGTCAGCCTTGCCGGGGTGCTTTCCCTTATGGTTTATTTGTTCCGGATTGAAAAGAGAAAAGCCCTGTCCGATAATTTCGCGTAACAGGGCTCACGTATTGTGTTTTCATGGCAATTTTTCAGCGCAACACATCAAAAATACAGAAGATAAAAAAATATGCTATAAAACATGTTTTATCGAATTGTTAATTATTGAAAATGAATACGGGTTTTGCATTATTATGTCATATAAAATATAGAAAAACAGTGTTTTATATATAATGAATACCCAGACTTGCCCTATGGCGATCGTTAAGAAATTATTTACATTTGTCTTTTTTTCAAAAGAATATGAAGATTCATCGTTTGCATTTGATGGAAGGCGCCGCAAAAGCAACCGGACTAACGGTAATAATCGATGTATTCCGGGCTTTTTCGCTTGCCTGTTATGTTATAGCGAATGGGGCAAAAACCATCTACCCGGTTGGATCGCTATCCGAGGCCTACCGGTTGAAACGATTCTATCCCGATGCCGTTCTAATGGGTGAGCGGCATGAGAAAATTTGTGATGGCTTTGATTTTGGAAACGCACCAACCCATATTCTTGGGATCGATTTTACCGGCAAAAGTGTCATTCATACAACCAGTTCCGGAACGCAGGGGATCGAACGAGCCCGGCAGGCTGCTTCAGTTCTCACCGGAAGTTTTGTGAATGCCCGGGCCATTGTCCGGTATATCCAGGAACAGAATCCATCCGAAGTCTCGCTGGTTGCAATGGGTTATGAAGGGATTCGTCCTTCGCAGGAAGACGAATTTTGTGCCGACTATATTGAAAATTGCCTGAGGGAAAGGGAAACCCCTTTTGCCGACATGGTTGAAATACTTCGAACCGGCGACGGAGCCCGGTTGCTTGATCCTGCAAACCATGCGCATTCACCAGCGAGCGATTTTGATCTTTGCCTTAGTCTAAACCGATTCTCTTTTGTGCTTCAGGTTGCAAAAGACATAAACGGAGTGAATTTTCTTCAAAAACGGGATGTTGTATGAAATCGAAACACGCAAAAAGTCCCTTCGACGAGGTCATTAATCGCGTCGATAGCAACTGTGAAAAGTGGGACGATCGCCTGTCGATCTTTGGTCGTAAAGATGTGCTTCCTCTGTGGGTGGCCGATACCGATTTCCAGACGCCCAAATTCATTGTTGATGCCGTAAAAAAGCGTGCTGACCACGAAGTGTACGGCTACCCGATGATCCCTACGTCGTTTTATGATTCCATCCGTTTGTGGATGGAACAGCAGCATGGGTGGAACATCCAACAGGATTGGATCTCGTATGCGCCCAATGTAGTGGTGGCTCTGGCATCGCTGGTTCTTTCCCTTACCCTCCCCGGCGATAAAATCATTGTTCAACCACCGGTTTATTTTCCATTTTTTCACGTTGTTGGCGGAAACGGGCGCATTGTGACCGAAAATCCCCTGATTCAAAAGGGTGGGAAATATGTTATTGATTTTGACGATCTGGAAAAAAAAATCGACGACCGAACCCGGATGCTTTTACTCTGCAATCCCCATAATCCCGGGGGAAGAGTATGGTCGAAAGAAGAGCTTACCGAGTTAGGGCGGATTTGTTTTCGTCATTCAATTTTAATTGTATCCGACGAAATACATTCCGACTTAACCTTGCCGGGTTACCGGCACACTCCTTTCGGGTCGATCGGAGAAGAATACTTGCAGAACAGTATTACGGTTTCATCAGCCAGTAAAACGTTTAATATGGCCGGCTTGTCTTCGGCCTATGTTATCGTTCCCAACGAGAAAGCCCATCGTCGTTACAAAGAGTTGATGAAAGCAACACATATTTCATCGGGCAATTTTTTTGGATTGGTAGCTACCGAAGCGGCCTATCGTGAAGGGCATGAATGGCTTCAGGAACTTCGCTTGTATCTCGACGGGAATGCCCGCTTTGTTGCGTCGTTTTTATCCGAAAGAATGCCCAGGGTAAAACTCATGAAGCCGGAGTCGACCTTTTTGCTATGGATCGATCTGTCAGGGCTAGGGCTGAAGCCGGAGGATGCATTTCAACGGCTTGTCCAGGCAGGTCTTGGATTAAGCCCGGGTTGGTTATTTGGAACAGGTGGGGAAGCATTTGTGCGGATGAACATCGGATGTCCCCGCTCTCTGCTCGGGCAAGCGCTGGTATTGTTCGAAAAGGCTTTTTCGTAAAAAAGTCCCGATCCCGTTAAGAATTCAGTTGCTCGCCGGAATGGGCGAGCACAACAATTTTGTTTGCCTTGCATTCAACCACCCCGCCCGTAATGGAATAATACAGAGTTTGTGCATCGGCATCAATTATTTTGATGGTTCCCTTATCAAGTGAGGAGATAATGGGTGCGTGATTGTTGAGTATTTCGAATGAACCCATTGCCCCGGGGACCTTTACCAGTTTAACTTCATGGGTGTAAAGAATTTTTTCGGGTGTAATGATTTCAAGATGCATGGTCCTTGTTTATTTTTCTTTCGACAACATCTTTTCGCCCTTTTCAATGGCTTCCTCAATTGTTCCAACCAGGTTGAACGCTGCTTCGGGGTATTGATCCACAGCTCCATCCATGATCATATTGAATCCTTTGATCGTATCCTGAATATTGACGAGCGCTCCTTTCAATCCGGTAAATTGTTCGGCTACAAAGAAGGGTTGGGATAAGAAACGTTGTACCCTGCGGGCGCGGTGCACAACCAGTTTATCCGATTCGGAAAGTTCGTCCATACCCAGGATGGCGATAATGTCCTGTAGTTCGTTGTAGCGTTGCAGCAATTGTTTCACCCTTTGGGCGCAATTGTAATGTTCTTCCCCGACAATTTCGGGCGTCAGGATTCGCGAGCTGGAATCGAGGGGATCGACAGCCGGGTAGATACCCAACTCGGCAATTTTTCGACTGAGCACCGTGGTTGCGTCTAGATGGGCAAAAGTAGTAGCAGGCGCCGGGTCGGTAAGGTCGTCGGCTGGAACGTATACCGCTTGTACCGAGGTGATTGATCCGTACTTGGTGGAGGTAATTCGTTCCTGCATGACTCCCATTTCGGTTGCCAGTGTTGGTTGGTACCCTACGGCCGAAGGCATTCGTCCCAAAAGGGCAGATACTTCGGATCCGGCCTGAGTGAATCGGAAAACATTGTCGATGAAAAAAAGAATGTCTCTGCCACCCGACTTGTCGGTTCCATCGCGAAGACTTTCGGCTACCGACAACCCGGAAAGAGCTACCCGGGCACGGGCTCCGGGGGGTTCGTTCATTTGCCCGAAAACCAGGGCGAGTTTCGAATGGACGAGTTTATCCGGATCGACTTTCGATAAATCCCAGTTTCCTTTTTCCATTTCTTTTCGGAATTCGTCCCCATAATCGACGATACCGGCTTCGATCATTTCCCGGAGCAAATCGTTGCCTTCACGGGTTCGTTCGCCAACGCCCGCAAAAACAGATAACCCGGAATGCGCCATAGCAATATTGTTGATCAGCTCCTGGATGAGAACGGTTTTTCCCACACCGGCTCCACCAAAGAGACCAATTTTTCCTCCTTTGGCATAGGGTTCAATCAGGTCGACGACCTTGATTCCCGTAAAGAGAATTTCGGATTCGGTTGTTAATTCTTCATAGGAAGGAGGTTCCCGATGAATATGAACGCCATTTTTCTTATCGATTGGCGACAGCCCGTCGATGGGTTTTCCTGTAACATTCACCAGGCGTCCCAGCATGTTTTCACCATTGGGCATGATGATGGGAGACCCCGTTGCGATTACGTCAACACCCCGTTTTAATCCGTCGGTCGAATCCATCGCAATGGTCCGAACGGTCTTTTCTCCAATGTGTTGCTGGCATTCCAGTACGAGTGGTTCCGTACCCGGACGTTCAATTTCGAGTGAATCATAAATGGCCGGAAGCGATTTTTCGTCTTCAAAAATCACATCAACAACCGGTCCGATAATTTGCAAAACTTTGCCCTTCGCTACCATAGATTCCTGTTTTAATCCCTAAAAATAGAAAAATTATCGAGTGGTAAACGAAGAAAAAACGATTTATTTTCGGATCAATTTTTCCGGTTCATCATTTTTTCTGCCATTTGCCACAGCTCGTTTTTTCCTTGATTGTTTCTGCTGATATTGTTCCAATGTTCTTTTGCAAGGGAAAATTGTTCTTCAATGAGTTGGTTGGAAAACGAGGCAATACTCAGTTTTTGATAAATCTTTTGTATCGCGCTTATTTTTTCATCGGGGTCGAATTCTTTTTGGTTCAACCAATAGGTGAGCTCCAAAAATTCTTTTTCGGGAGCCAACTCAAGGGCTTTGAGTAAAAGATAGGTTTTCTTGTTGGTCAGAATATCGTTTCCAATTTTTTTCCCAAACGATTCCTGATCGCCGAAAGTATCCAGGTGGTCGTCCTGTAATTGAAATGCCAACCCCAGGTGATAACCAAAACGATAAAGGTTTTCTGCCTCATCGAAGGGCGCTTCGGCAAGCAGGGCTCCCAGTTTCAGACTGGAGGCGATCAATACAGCTGTTTTCAGGCCAATCATCTTCAGATATTGATCGACCGACACCCCGGTTTTTGTTTCAAAATCCATGTCGAATTGTTGCCCTTCACAAACCTGAAGGGCTGTATCGAAAAAATGCTGAAGAACCGGTAACGGATCCGGCAAATCGATGCCGGAAATATAGCGGCTGGCAAGGATCGACATGGCATCGCCCGATAAAAGGGCAGCGTTATCGGAAAATTGTATGTGAACGGTTGGTTTGTTTCGGCGAAGCATTGATTGATCCATCATGTCGTCGTGAAGCAGCGTGAAGTTATGGAAAATTTCGATGGCCAAAGCAGCCGGAAGTGCTCGTTCTATATCGGCACGATACAATTGGAACGCCGAAAGCAACAAAATGGGGCGGAGTCTTTTTCCCCCCAAACCCAGGCAATAGACAATCGGTTCGTATAGGTTTAGCGGATCCTTTTGTACTAAAGCATTCATTTCCTTTTTCAAAGCTGCGTCGAAAAAGGCACGAAGTTCAGGAATTTTTTTCATTTTTTGGGAGGGTGTCTTTTTTAATCCGGGTTTGATCCTCTATGGTTAATTCGTTCAGGTTGATATCTTCTTCTTCGTTATAAATCTGAAGCAAAGGTTCGTGAAATGACTTGGTGGTAATAGAACGTTCCAGCCCGATCAGAAGGGATGGAAGCAGGACCAGATTTGAAATCAGGGCGACCATTAGTGTTATGGAAACCAGCAAGCCCATGGCTTGAGTTCCTCCAAAATTGGAAAAAGTGAAAATGCCGAATCCAAAAAAGAGAACGGTTGAGGTATAGAGCATACTCACCCCGGTTTCGCGCAATCCTCTCACAACCGATTTCCGTATATTCCAGTTCGATGCAGTTAATTCCTGCCTGTATTTAGCCAGAAAATGAATGGTATTGTCGACCGAAATTCCAAATGCAACACTGAAAACCAATAAGGTAGATGCTTTAATGGGAATTCCTGTGTATCCCATAATCGCTGCGGTCATTAATAGAGGAATAATATTTGGGATAAGCGACATTAAAACCATCTTGCCGGAATAGAACATCAATGCCATGAAAAGGGAAATGGCAAAAATAGCCAATGCTATACTGGTAAACAGATTTCCTACAAGGTATTGATTCCCTCTGAAGAAAACAACACTCGAACCGGTAACCGTCACATTGTAATTTTCAGCCGGGAATATTTCCTTCAGATCGCTCATGAAAAGTTCATAAAGTTCATCCATTCTTTTGGTGCCAACATCTTTCATGCGAATGCTCACACGGCTGTATCGCATGGTTGAATCGACAAACGAACTAACAATGCCCAAATCGGTTTCAACTGTGTTTACATACGACAGGATGAAGTTTTTTTCTGTATTGCTGGGAAGTGCGTAATAGTTTTCGTTTCCGTTGTAAAAGGCTTGTTTGGCTAGTTTTACCACATTAATAAACGAAAGGGATGAAGAAAGTTCATCGTAGTTTGTCAGGCGCTGGTCGAGCTGGTCGAGTTTTTGCATGGTGGCTGTTTGGAGCAAACCATTCGTTTTTTTTGTATCTATGATGATTTCGAGGGGCATGATCCCGTCGAAATTGCTCTCGAAAAAATGGAGGTCTTTGTAAATCGGATCGCTTTTGGGAATATCATCCACCATATAACCGGTAGTTTTCATTCGGGTTATGCCATAAATACTGGCGGCCAAAACCAGGAACATAATCGCAATTACTGTTTTACGTCTGTTTAACGAAATCCATACCAGGTTCTTGATAATTTTCTCCATGCCTTTCCGGTCGAGGTGTTTGGTATGTCTTTCGAGGGGGGGAGCAAGGAAGCTGAAAATTATTGGAATCAGTAAAACCGAAAAGAAGAAAAGGCCAAAAATATTTAAGGAAGCAATAATTCCAAATTCCTTTAAGACGGTACTTCGTGTTGTGATCAGTGTGGCAAATCCGCAGGCAGTGGTAAGGTTGCTCATAAAAATCGCATTCCCCACCTTTTGGATAACGCGTTTAAGGGCTTTTATTTTGTTTTGGTGAATCCGGTACTCGTTGTGATATTTATTGAGCATGTATATACTGTTTGGCATTCCGATCACAATCAGCAAAGTTGGAATCATACCAGTGAGTACATTGATTTCATATCCGAATATTGCCATGGTACCCATAGCATTCACCACTCCGGTCAGTACAACAAGCGCAGGGAAAATCATTGCCTTAAACGACCGGAAGAATAAATAAAGGGCCAAAAGGCAAATTCCCATTGCTGCTGCCATGAAAATGTAGATCTCTTTTTTGATCAGCAACGCATTCATTACATTGATGTAGGGCAGGCCCGAATAATGAACTTTCAGTTTTGTTTCTTTTTCAAATTGAGAACAAATGTCCCTGATGGCCAGCACGAGCGCTTCCCTTTCTTGTGTAATGATCTTTTCCTTGTTAATGGTAAGAACAACAAGGTAGGCGTGGGTTGAATCGTTGTATAGATAATGCCGGTATATCGGGATAGATTTAAAAATTGCGGTTAAACTATCGAGTTCTGTTTGTTTTTTTACCGAATCTCCGTAAATGTTCAGTAAATCGAAACGCTTTTTTTCGATGTTTTTTACAAGCTTAAAGGAATTGGACACGTTAAGCATTCCGTCAACACCCTCTATATCCGATAAATCGCCACACAACTTTTCCCATCGCTGAAAATGATCGAGTGTGAAAAAATTTTCATCCGTGATACCTACAACAATAATATTTGCTTCGTTCCCGAAGGTGGAAAGAAACTTATCATAGTCAACATAAGCCTTGTCTTTTTTGGGTAAAAGAGGCAGGTCCTGGTACGACATTTTGATATTCCGGGCCTGGTATCCCATGAAAATTGTAAGAAGCCCCACAAGGACTAGTAACAAAATTCTATATCTGAGGATAAAACTGGAAACGCGTTGCCACATAATAATTTGAAAAAACTTGTCGAAAATACGATTAATCGATGATTTTAACAAAGGGATAAGAAAAGTAATTTCATCTATTTTACTTCCCTTTCAGAATATTAAATTTGTGCAGAATGTAGAAAAACAATGAGCCTATTCATTTTATTACTTACAGTTGCCGGGGCTAGTGCTTTGTTTTTGTTCGGAATGAAGCTGATGAGCGAAGCACTCCAAAAAATTTTTGGAGAGCGGCTTCGGGTCATTTTATCCTCCATGTCGACCAGTAAGGTCCGGGGGGTGCTGGCCGGTTTGTTTATTACTTCTCTGATCCAGTCATCATCGGCAACTACCGTAATGGTGGTTAGTTTTGTCAATGCCGGGATATTGCGCCTGGTTGAGGCGGTGAGCATCATTATGGGCGCCAATATCGGAACTACATTTACTGCCTGGATGATTGCTTTTTTTGGCTTCAACAGCCATTTTACGCTGCTTACCCTTCCCCTGATTGGCATCGGAATTCCCTTCATTTTCTCCAATAACCGAAAACTGAAAAACTGGGGTGAAATCATTATGGGCTTTTCGTTATTGTTTATTGCCCTTCGTTTTTTGAAAGAGTTTATTCCTGCTGCTGAAGGGACCCGACTGCTGGAAATATTTCAAACGCTGGGTTCATTTGGCTATGCCTCTTATCTCCTTTTTATTGTTCTGGGTGCACTGGTTACCCTCTTTATCAAATCGTCGAATGCTACTTTTGCCCTTCTTTTGGTTTTAGGTTTTCAGGGATGGATCGGTTTTGATTTATCTGCCTCGATGATTCTCGGCATGAATGTGGGCACCACTCTTGCAGCCATTTCAGCTGCCCGGATTGCCAATACTACCGCGCGACGTGCAGCGTGGGCTCATTTTTTCTTTAACCTTATTGGCGTATTATGGGTATTTGCCATATTCCCCCATTTTTTGGGTTTGGTTCGTTCTCTTTATATGTTGGCCGGATCTTTGGATCCCATGCTCGATACGAGTGCCCAACCCATCGCCCTGGCTATTTTCCATACGCTGTTTAATCTGATTAATACGTTGGTATTATCAGGTTTTACTAGGCAGCTTTCTAAGGTTGTCGTGAAACGTATTCCGGTTTCCGATTCTGCTGAAAATGAATTTAAACTCAAACACATCAAGATAGGGCTTCTTTCAACTCCCGAAGCTTCTATCTTCCAGGCAAAACGAGAAACCATTGTTTTTGCCGAGAGTGTTCGAAAGATGTTTCGGAATGTTGAAAAATCGTTTTTCGAACGGAATGAAAAAAACTATCATTCTCTGAAGGAAAAAATCCAAACTGCCGAAGACTATTCCGATCGGTTGGAAAAAGAAATCGCCGTTTACCTCACCAAGGTTGGTGAGGGACGACTCAGCGAAAACAGCTCTCGCCGATTGCGGGCATTGTATAAAATGATTGATGATATTGAAAGCATTGCCGATTCATGCATGAATATCCTGAATGCTATTGAGCGAAAACGATCGGCAAAAATCGAATTTCCCGAACACATCCAGAATAATATCTCCCTGATGATGAATATGGTGAAAGAAGCCCTTGATACTATGGTTACGATGTTGACCTACGAGGAAGAACTACCTTTTAGCCTGGCGCAAAACAACGAACGCGAAATCAATAATTTTCGGGATATTCTTAAGAGCGAGCACCTGAACAATCTCGAAAAAGGTATTTATAAATACGAAGCAGGCATGCTTTATAACGACATTATTTCGCAGTGCGAACGAATCGGTGATTACGTTTTCAATGTAGAGGAGTCGTTGAAAAGCCTGTATTAACAGGCAGCTCTCAATTTTCGGTAAATTGGACAATACTCTGGGCCGACCAGTTTTCCTTCAGCAATTCGACCGCTTTTTGAACCGTCGGGTCAATTTCGAAAACAATCGGATAGAAACCGTTATCACCCAGTATATTGCGGGCTATCAATGCAGATATCTGTGTGGAAAGCAGGCGTTCCGATTCCCTTCGTTCCTGAACAGTTGGACGGATACCTTTTGTTTGGGCATAAACCAGGAAGGCATCCAACACCTTTTGTTCAGTCAGGTATTGTTTCAGTTCATCGGTTTTTTGGAAGCGGCTAAGTATGCTGCGGTGTTGGTCGGCATAGTCGAAACAAAAAGTGTACAGGATGTTTTGCGCGACACAGGCGATATAAAAATCATTGACTCCTGAAGTGTCGACCGGGATAAAAACATCGGGCATGATACCGCCGCCACCATATACCGTTCTGCCACCCAGTGTGGAATATTTCAAGCTATCGGCGAAATGGATGCTGTCTCTCTCGAGGAGCTCATCATTATTTCTACGCTCGTAAATGTCCAGACGGTAAGCCTCGTTTCCATCCTGATAGGATTTCTGTATGCTTCGGCCGCTGGGAGTGTAGAAGCGGGCTACCGTTAAGCGAAGGGCCGAACCGTCGATAAAGGGGATTTGTTCCTGTACCAAACCTTTCCCAAACGAGCGCCGGCCAACGATCAATCCCCGGTCGTTATCCTGAATCGCCCCGGCAAATATTTCACTGGCCGAAGCCGAATACTCGTCAATCAATACTACAAGACTTCCTTCCTGCCATATTCCGTTCCCCGATGAGCGGTAATCGAACCGGGGTCTTGCTTTGCCTTCGGTATATACAATTAATTGGTTTTTAGGAAGGAACTCGTCGACCATCGAAAAAACGGCCTGAAGATATCCGCCTGAATTTCCCCGCAGGTCGATGATCAGTTTTCTCATTCCCGTTTCGGTCAATTGTACTAGCGATTGATGAAATTCTTTGTAGGTACTTTCGGCAAAACGATTAACCTTTATTAAACCGGTGGTTTTGTTGATCATGTATGCTGCATCGATGCTGAAAATGGGGATTTCGCCCCGGGTGATGGCAAAACCGAGCGTGTCGGGAAAACCGGGCCGGGAGACGCCTACATTAACCAGGGTGCCTTTTTTGCCCTTAAGCAGGGAAACGATGCTGTCGCTCCGGAGCCCGACTCCGGACACTGCTTTTTCATTTACGGAAACAATTCGGTCTCCGGCCAGGATACCCACCTGTTGGGAAGGGCCGCCGGATATAACTTCGATTACCATCACGGTATCGTTTTGCATAACAAACTGGACGCCGATCCCGGAGAAATTGCCCCTCATTTCCTCACTAACGGCCCTCATTTCCTCGGCTTTAATGTACGTTGTGTGCGGGTCAAGTTCATCGAGGATCAGGGGAATAATTTTCTCGATAAGTTCGTTTTTATCGATACTATCGACATAGTCTTGTTCGATCAGGCGGGTAATGACCGATAATTTATCGGGTTGGAACAGCGGCGTCTTTCGCTGGTTCGTCCGGGAAACATTCTGCTGAATTCCTGATCCCAGGAAAATTCCAAGTACAATGGCTAGGGCCAGGATCAGGGGAAGGAGAATTTTCAGATATCTGCTCATATGAATTATTGGGTCATCGAAATGAATACGCGGGCAAAGCTAAAAAAAATGTCCGGCAAGACTTAGGCCGGACAGAAAAAAATACGAAAGTTTTCCTTTATTGTTCAATGGTTTAAATATTTCAGGACGGTGTCGAGTAAATCCTTTGAACGAATCGGTTTTGCCAGATAATCATCGCAGCCTGCTTCAATGGCCTTTGATCGGTCGTCGGACATGGCAAAGGCGGTTTGGGCGATAATAATAATGCCCGGGTCAATTTTTTTGATTTCCCGGGTGGCATCGTATCCATTCATCTCGGGCATTTGCAAGTCCATCAATATTACTGCAACTTTGGGATGATCTTTAACGTAGTTGACAGCTTCCAGGCCGTTTTTTACCCAGTCGATTTTTGCATCCAGTTTGGTAAGTACAGCATTCAAATAGAGGTAATTCGACTCAACATCCTCAACAATTAACAGTAACGGTTTCTCTTGCTCGTTCATTTTGGTGAGATTTAATTATGCTCTAAAAGTAATCAATCATTTTTATTTTGTCAAGAATAAAAAATCAAACGTGGGAAGTTCCGTTTCCCTGTTTAATCGTTAAGCGAAAGGTAGACCCTTTCCCTTCTTTCGATTCAACTTCAATTGATCCGCCCATAAGTTCCATAAGCCCCTTCGATATAGTCAAACCGATTCCCGTGCCTCCATATAAGCGGTTTTTGTCGTTGTTAACTTTGGTAAAGCGATCAAAGATGACACCCATTTTGTCTTTTGGTATACCAATACCTGTGTCGCGGACGAAGAGGGAGACCTGTTTTTCGAGGATTTCGTAACCAATTTCAATTTCCCCTTTGTCGGTAAATTTTACCGCATTCGATATTAGGTGATTCAGCACCTGATTCAGGCGATGCCGGTCGGAAAGCACACGAACTCCGTTTTCAGAGGCCTTGGTTCGTATAAGCTTTATTTCGGGTTTGTTTTCTGAAATGAGAATTTTTTCGGCATGATCGCAAACAGCGTCGAAGAGCGGATTAAGATTAAATTCGCTTATGCTGACACTCATTTGGTCGGCTTCGAGCTTTGAAAAATCGACGATGGAATCAATCATGGTCAGCAATGAATTCCCGTTGCTCTGGATGACATCGATATAGGTGTTCCGCTCTTCGGGGTTAAGGGCTTCTTCCCGGAGCATATTGGTAAAACCAATAATGGCATTCATCGGAGTTCGGATTTCGTGGCTCATATTGGCCAGGAAAAGGGACTTTAACTTATCGGCTTCAACAGCTTTGTCTTTAGCTTTGATGATTTCGTCGCGGGCTTTGGCCACCTGTGTAATATCTTCCACAATTCCTTCAAGCGTCATTTCCCGAAATCCTTCTTCGAGTAAGGCCAGTGTAAGATTGGCAATAAAATGCTCCCCGTTCTTCCGTTTCATCATGATCTCGGTGTTGACTTCCTTGGTTTCCATAATGGTTTCAAGGATGAGGTTGCCGAGTTCGGGATCAACCAGCAGGTCCGATTTAAAGAGCTGTGTCAGATCGTCATCGGTCGAATAGCCAAACATTTTTTTGAAACGATGGTTGTATTCCACAACCCGCATTTCTTTGTCGAGACGGAAGATGGCCAGGGGCGCGTTATCAAAGAGTGCCTTAAACTTAGCCTGACTTTCGAGCATGGCCTCTTCGGTATACTTAATATCCGTGATATCGCGGGTGATACCTACGGTGCCAATGCATTTGTTTTTTTTATTGATGAGGGGTATTTTCGTGTCGGTGAGGTAGCGGATTTGGCCATCCTGGACTATCCGGTGTAATTGGTTGACAACGGGTTGACGTGTCCGGATGATTTCCTGTTCTACATTGTAAGCTTCCTGGGCATGTTCAAAGTAATCGAAATCCGACTTACCTACTGCTTCCGAAGGGTTTTTATGCCCAAGTAAATTCGCTTGTGCTTTATTAATCCGGGTGAATTTACTTTCCAGGTCTTTAAAATATATGGTATCCGGAATGTTGTCGATCAGGGCCTGCATCATATTTTTTTCCTCTTCGAGATGTTTCTGACGGTTCCCTTTTAAGAAGTAGGTTGCTCCAACAAATATGCCCAGGATCAGAAATCCCAGTAAGATAACCATGGCACTGCTGATGGTAATTTTCCCCGTTTTTTCATCATAACCAATGTATTCAATCTCCTCTTCCACCTGGATATTCAATAAACATTGGAGGAAAATGCTGTTTAAATTCGATGGGAAATCCATACGGCTGTTCCCCTGATCTCTTTCCGAAGAAAACGATATCAGGGCAAGATGCCTTTTTGCAGCAGGATGGGCAAAACCGGTAACGACAGGCCCACTCCACAAAAGAATAGCTGCGATCATCGACAAAAGAAATGTTGTTAATCCCTTACGCATAATCCCCTTCAATTATTAACAGGGTTTGAAAATACTCATTTTCTTTAAAACGCAGAATGTTCCGGGGCATTAATTTTTCAGTGTCAAAAAATTACCCTATCCCGCTACATAAAAGAGAAGCCAGGAACGAAAGCTGGATACAGTGAAAATCGGTTTTTAAAAAAGAGTTTGATATATCGGATCTCTTTCTTTTTTTGCGATTCTCAACATGTTTTTTTTTTAAATGGAGACCCGTCCGGGGTATACGTTAAGGGCTTCTTCCAGAATTTTTAGTGCGATAGCCAGGTCTTCCTTTTTCAAGACATAGGCAATACGGACTTCATTCTTCCCCAGTCCGGGGGTTGTGTAAAATCCAGAAGCAGGAGCCATGAAAATGGTTTGGTTTTCGTAAGCGAAGTCGCTCAGCAACCATTCGCAAAATTTGTCCGAATCGTCGACGGGCAGTCGTGCTACCGTGTAGAAAGCGCCCATGGGGATGGGCGAATAGACCCCATTAATCCGGTTAAGACCATCAATCAGGAACTTGCGGCGTTCGACGTATTCATTGTATACTTCCAGCATATATTCAGCGGGTGTATCGAGCGATGCTTCGGCTGCAATTTGCCCGATTAGGGGGGGGCTTAAACGAGCCTGGCAGAATTTGATGACGCTGCTTCGAACGGCCTTGTTCTTGGTGATCAATGCCCCGATACGAAGGCCACATTCGCTGTACCGTTTTGATACCGAGTCGATCAGGATTACATTGTTTTCAATACCCGATAAATGAAAGGCTGAAATATAGGGGGCGCCGGTGTAGCAAAATTCACGATATACTTCGTCTGAAAAAAGATAAAGATCGTATTTTCGGACCAAGTCGCGGATTTTGTTCATTTCCGACTGGGTATAGAGATAACCGGTCGGATTGTTCGGATTGCAGATCAGAATACCTTTTGTTTTCGGTGTAATGAGCTTTTCGAATTTTTCAACCGGGGGCAAAGAGAAACCATCTTCAATCCGCGAAGGAATGGTTTTAACCACTGCTCCGGCTACGATGGCGAAAGCCGTGTAATTGGCATAGGAGGGTTCCGGCACAATAATTTCATCGCCCGGGTCGAGGCAGGCCAGAAAGGCGTAGGTTACGGCTTCAGAACCTCCGGATGTAACAATAATGTCCTGTGCGGATAGCTGAATGTTAAATTTCTGGTAATAATGCACCAACTTTTCACGATAGGAGCGGATTCCCTCGCTGGGACTGTATTCGAGTACTTCTCGTTGTATATTCCGGATTGCTTCGAGGGCAACTTGGGGTGTGGGCAAATCGGGTTGGCCAATATTCAGATGATAGACTTTTTTCCCTTCTGCTTTCGCTTTGTCGGCCATCGGAACCAACTTTCTGATGGGCGATTCCGGCATTCTGATCCCACGTTTTGAAATTTCTGGCATAAAAAACTTGCTTTAAAACAAATCGCGTAAAGATATAACGAACAAATCGAAATAAAAAACAGGGTTTTCTCCTGAAATTTTCTTGAATAGACGAAGGTTCTCTGATAATTTGAAACTCCAAAGCCTGTATTCAAATTGTGAAATCCAAATCAAGAGTATTTGGCCCTGCGGGAATGGTATTTATCATGTTTTGCCGCTTGCATCCCTTCTAATTTTGTAGAAAACAGTTTGCATCCGGTCCGGGCTTTCCGGCAGGAGTGGTACATTATATTAATATAGAATAGAAAAATGAAAATTGGGATACCCAAAGAAATTAAAAATAACGAAAACAGAGTTTCGTTAACCCCGGCAGGGGCAGCTGAATTGACAAAAAGGGGCCATGAACTGTATGTTCAATCTGGGGCCGGACTGGGCAGTGGATTTCAGGATGAAGACTACGAAAGCGCAGGAGCAATCCTGCTTTCCGATATCGGTTCTGTGTACGGTGTTGCGGATATGATCATTAAAGTTAAGGAGCCCATTGATTTGGAATATCCTTTAATAAGAGAAGGCCAAATTTTGTATACGTATTTTCATTTTGCTTCTTCTGAACGTTTAACCCGGGCCATGATTGATTCGAAGGCCATTTGTTTGGCGTATGAAACGGTTGAGCTGGAAGACGGCTCTTTGCCTTTACTTATTCCGATGTCGGAAGTGGCCGGTAGAATGTCGGTCCAGGAAGGAGCCAAATATCTGGAAAAAACATACGGGGGCCGTGGTGTTCTACTGGGGGGTGTTCCCGGAGTACAACCCGCAAAAGTTCTGATTATTGGTGGGGGAATTGTTGGAACCGAAGCTGCAAAAATGGCTGCCGGATTAGGTGCAGATGTCACCATTATGGATGTGAATCTGAAACGGTTGCGATACCTCGACGATATCATGCCGGCCAATGTGAAGACGATGATGAGCAACCATTTCAACATACGGGATATGGTTAAGACACATGATCTGATCATTGGAGCCGTATTGATTCCAGGCGCCAAAGCACCCTCACTAATCACCCGGGATCTGCTTCCGACCATGAAACCCGGAACAGTCCTGGTTGATGTTGCCATTGACCAGGGAGGGTGCATAGAAACATCCCATCCAACAACACACGATCATCCCACTTTCGTGATTGATGAGGTAATCCATTATTCTGTAGCCAATATGCCCGGCGCTGTACCCCGAACCTCAACCATTGCCCTTACAAATGCCACCTTGCCGTATGCCCTTAAGATTGCACAAAATGGTTGGAAAATAGCATGTAAAATGGATTTGGCATTAAAAAAAGGACTGAATATTGTCGATGGAAAGGTTGTTTATGAAGGTGTGGCTGAGGCATTTAACCTTAATTATGTACATATCGACACATTTATATAATTGTGTATTTTATACGCTTACGCTTTTTTTTTGAAAAAGTCAATACCTTTTTGAAAAAAAAATGATTTTTTAAATAACAGAAATATAGAAGTTTAATAAATGTACGCTCCGAGGCAATTGAAAAATATGAAAAAAATCATCAAAAAAAATTTGGAAGATATTGGATAAGGGTTTATATTTGTATCAGAAATCAATTACAAACATGATTGATTTCAGTCAGATCAAGTCTTTTTCATGTTTGGCGTTTTAGTTTGGGGGATAGTTTTTTGGGAGACATCAGACGATGTCTCCTTTTTTTTTCTATCATCTCAAATTTAATTTTCTGTATATCAATATAATACCAAAAAATTTTTTTCATTCCTGTCCATCTTTTGAATTTACTTTGTGGTTTTCCTTTTTTTACGTCTAAATTTGGCGTGTTTTCAACAAAGTTCTGAGATCGTGAAGTATATAGTTGCCTTTTTTCTTTTCACTTTTATATATCTCCATGCAGTGCGGGTTTCAGCCAATGCCCGGTTTTATAACATCAATTCGATGTATGGAATTTCGATGCGGGAAGCCAATGCTATATGCAGGGATCACAACGGTTTTATCTGGGCATCGTCCAAAATGGGTATTCTCCGGCTCACCGACGATGATTATCGGATTTATCAACTGCCCTACGAAACCGCTCATGTAATATCGGTTCGTCTGGCATATCGAGATTCAAGTTTGCTGGTATACACCAATAATGGGCAGCTTTTTGTGTACAATGAAGTCCTCGACCGTTTCGAACGACTGATCAATCTGAGCAAAATACTGGATAATATTTTCATCAGTATCAACAGTGTGCATATTGGCAGTGATAAAACACTCTGGCTCGGAACTTCTTTTGGATTGTATCATTATCGAAACAATCAGCTTGAGTTAATCGAGGGAGAATCATCAACGATCAATTTGATGGAAGCATATTCCAACCGGGAGATGATTGTAGCCAAAGAAAATCTTCTTTTTTTGTTCGACACCCAAACCCGGCAGTCCACTCCCTTTGAAACGGAAAAGCTTTTACCCGGCTCAACAATATCCGCCTTATTCATGGACCATAAGCGGAATTGCCTTTGGATCGGAACTTTGTCTGAAGGTTTGTATGTTTACAATTTCTCCGATAAACAAATGAAAAAATTGCCGATTGATCCTTTCCCCGATCAGCCGGTATTGTCGCTGGAAATGAATGATGATTCGACCCTTCTTGCGGGCATCGACGGTCAAGGGGTTTGGCAGGTAAATTTGAACGAGTTCCGGGTTTTGAATGTCTATAAGGAAGATGTAAACGACCCAGGGTCTCTGAGAGGAAATGGTGTATACGATATAATGCGGGACGAGCATAACCGGATTTGGGTATGTACCTACAGTGGCGGTGTTTCTTTTTTCGATCAGGCTTCTCCTTTTGTTGATCAGATTACACACCAGATAAACAACAGTAATTCGCTGGTTAATAATGATGTAAATTGTGTACTTCAGGATCATAAAGGACGCATATGGTTGGCCACAAACAATGGGATCAGTTGCTGGGACAGGGGAAAAAACCACTGGAAAAGTTTTTATACAAATAAACAGACGCAAGCCCAGGTTTTTCTTGCACTTTGTGAAGATGATCGGGGAAGGATCTGGGCCGGAACCTATTCCTCCGGTATCTATATAATGAATAGCGAAACAGGTGATGAATTGCACCATTATTCTTCGAAAGTGCCGGATTCTCCCATTAAAAACGACTACATTTTCGACCTTTACAAGGATCGGGAAGGAAATATCTGGATTGGGGGAATCAATGCCGAAGTTATCTGTTATAAAATTCGAGAAGACCAGTTCCAACGATTCAGTGTACAGCCTTTGTATGTTTTTGCCGAATATCCCCGGGATAAAATGCTGATGGGTTGTACGTATGGCCTGAGTATCACTGAAAAGGCAAACAATACTACCCAAATTCTGATCGACGGTTTTCTGGTTGAAGATCTTTGGGTAAGCGACAGCATCGTTTGGATTTGTACCAGCGGTGAGGGCCTGATCCGCTTCAATCCTGCAACCGGAAGCAAATTGCAGTATACGACGAACACCGGAATGTCTTCCAATTTTATCAACAGCATTATCGAAGTCGACGAATCCATTTGGTTGGGTACCGAAAAAGGCCTATGTCGGTTTTCTCCCGAAACCGGAAGTGTTGTGACCTATTCTTCGATTCAACATTTATCGAATTTTTCGTTCAACCGTAATGCCGTTTGCTTGCTCAGCGATGGTCAGTTGGCCTGGGGATCAAATAATGGGCTTGTTCTTTTTCATCCCGAGGCTCTTCGTGAAACGGAACACCAGGGGAAAATCTTTATTCAGGATTTGAGTATTTCCGGTCGTTCGATTCGTGATATTCCTTCGCTGAAACTGGAGCAACCCGTCGATAAACTGGAACGGATCAAGTTGAAGTACAATCAAAATACAATTACACTGGAGTTATTACCCATTGGGGCGGTTCCCGGATCAAAATTCTCCTGGAAATTAGAGGGCTTGGAGGAAAACTGGAGCGCCCCGTCGAATAACCGAATCGTCACTTTTTCGAATATTCCGGGTAAGGATTATCGATTGAATATTCGTTTATACGACAGTTCGCTTTCGAACCTGATCGATGAAAGGGCACTTTTCATTAATATAACGCCTCCATTTTGGGGAACCTGGTATTTTTTTATTCTGATTTTTATTTTCATTACGGCGCTTATATATATGGTATTATGGTATTACATTAATGCTTTAAAACAGCAACATACCGAAGAAAAAGTTCGCTTTTTTACCAACACAGCCCATGATATCCGAACTTCACTGACACTGATAAAAGCTCCGGTAGAAGAGCTTTCGAAGGATAAAGCTCTAACAGGCAGTAGTCAATATTATCTGAGTTTGGCGAAGGAACAGGTAACCCGCTTATCATCGGTGATAACTCAATTAATGGATTTTCAAAAGGTTGATGTTGGCAGAGGGCAGCTTCTGTTGAAGAATATGGATGTTGTTCCTCTTATTGAAAACCGTGTGCTTATGTTTGTTTCCCTTGCCAGTGGGAAGCAGGTGCGCTTATTATTTCTAACCGATCGAAAATCGTTTTTAACAGCGGTCGATGAATCAAAAATTGAGAAGATTGTGGATAATCTGGTTTCGAATGCCATAAAATATTCTCATCCCGGGGGTGAAGTTCGAATCAGCCTGAAGTTTTCCGATTCGAAATGGTACCTTGTGGTGTCCGATCAGGGAATCGGGATCTGTAAGAAAGAGCAGCGACAACTTTTTCGCGAATTTTACCGGGGAGAGAATGCCATAAATACGAAAATTGTGGGATCGGGAATTGGTTTATTGCTGGTGCGGAATTATATTACGATGATGGGCGGCAACATTGCCTGCACCAGTCAGGAGAATGTAGGCTCCACTTTTGAGGTGGCGCTTCCGGTTAAAAGCGTGCCGGAACCCGTTAAAGAAAAGCGTCTCGATCATTCTGTCCCTTCAGAAAGGTCGGGGTATGATAAAAATGATATGCCCGAAAGGAAGGACGAAGAAAACCGTTTGGGTTCCATGAGCATTCTTATTGTGGAAGACAACGACGATCTGCGGAATTTTATACAACATGCCCTTTCGTCCGATTTCGAGGTGCAGGTTGCCGATAACGGAGCTACTGCCTGGGAAATTATTCGGAAAGATATACCCGACCTTATCGTATCCGACATTATGATGCCCGAACTGGACGGTTTTGAGTTGTGCCGACTTATGAAATCGACTTTTGAAACCTCCCACATTCCGATCATTTTGCTCACCGCCCTTTCCGGAAAAGCGGATCAATTGCAGGGGCTGGGACTGGGCGCCGACGATTACCTGACCAAACCTTTCGACATTGCCCTTCTGAAGCAAAAGATTATCACCATTATCCGGAACAGGGAATCGGTGAGAGAGCGCGCCATCAAGCTCATTAAAGCACCCGACAAAGGAAGTATTCTAATCAATGAGCACAATGACCAATTTCTGAAAAATATGCTACAGGTTGTGCACAAACATCTTTCCGATTCCGAATTTAGCAAAGAAGATTTTGCGGTTGAAATGAATGTGAGCACTTCTCTTTTGTACAAAAAAATAAAATCGCTGACAGGCCAGTCGCCAACCGATTTCATCAAAACGGTTCGTCTCGATTATGCCCTTGAACTCCTTCAGTCGGGGAATTATTCGGTTACCGAAGTGAGTGAGATAAGTGGTTTCTCGAGTGTCGGGTATTTTAGCACCGTATTTAAGAAACATTTCGGAAAGCCTCCGACCGGAATCATCGATCAATCCGGTTCCGGTGAATGCTGATTTTATCCCGTTCATTTCGTATTATTGTATTTTATTGTAGAGAGAAATGGCCAAAGCTACGGGTACCTTTTTTTTAACACTAACTGTCGTTCTGTTTGTTTTAACAGGGGATGCATCCGATTTGAAGTTTTTCAATATCAACTCGATGTTTGGTATTTCGATTCGGGAGGTCAATAACGTATGCAAAGACCATAACGGATTTGTTTGGGCAGCCTCGAAAACCGGAATGCTTCGAATTACCGAGGATGAATACCGGCTTTATTCTCTGCCCTACGAATATGCCAGTATCGTGAATATCAAAACGGTCTACCGCGATTCGCTTTTGTTGGTATACACCAGTAACGGGCAGGTTTTTATATATAACGAAATCCTCGATCGCTTTGAGCGCTTCATCAATCTCAAGAAGGAGTTGAACAGCGTATTTATGTCGACCCATTCCATCTTAATTGGAAGCGATCACTCTCTGTGGATCAGCACCACGCTGGGCTTTTATCAATATTTAAACGGACAACTTATTCCCAGGGGAAACTTCAATTCGGGCGTGAGCTTTTTAGCATGGAAAACCGATCAGAGCATCATTGTAACGACCAGAAACCGCTTGTTCTTGTATCAGATACCCTCCGATTGTACCCTTCCTTTGGATACCGGAAATACAGAAAGTCTTCCAGCATTTAATTCAATAATGATGGATTCATCCCGAAATATTTTGTGGATCGGGACGCTTTCAGAAGGTTTGTTCTATTATGATTTTGCCGATGAGCGAACGGTAAAATTTTCCGACGACTCTTTTCCCCGACAGCCAGTAAAGTCTCTGGTTTACAATTATGATTCGACCCTGTTTGTGGGTATCGACGGACAAGGTATCTGGCAGATCGACCCGACCAGTCGGAAAGTGATCGATGTGCACAAGGATAACATCGACGATCCGACTTCTTTACGGGGAAACGGAGTGTACGACATATTCCGGGATGAGAACAACCGGGTGTGGGTATGTACGTATAGTGATGGACTTTCGTATTTTGACCAGGTATCTCCGATGGTCAGTCAGATAACACATCAGATCAACAATCCAAATTCCTTAGTCAATAATCATATTAACAGTGTTATACAGGATCGGAAAGGTCGCTTATGGCTGGGCACCAATAACGGCATTAGCTGTTGGGACGTGAAAAATAATGTCTGGCGGAATTTTTATTCCGACCAAAAGGATAAGACAAAAGTATTTTTAACTCTTTGCGAAGACAGAAAAGGCAGGATTTGGGCAGGAACGTACGCTTCGGGGATTTATGTTCTGGATGCTGAAACAGGCGCCGAACGTCACCATTATTCTTCAAAAAATGTTCAATCACCTGGAGAAGCTGCCCTTTTTTTTAATTATATATTTGACATATACGAAGATCGTGAGGGGGATTTGTGGATTGGCGGGGTAAATACCGAAGTGATGCGGTATCATATTAACGAAGACCGCTTTGAACGATTTGGGATTCAGCCTCTTTATGTGTTTGATGAATATACGAATGACCGTTTGTTGCTTGGGTGTACCTATGGACTTGGAATAAAAGATAAAAGACTCAACAATGCCCGGATCATGGCTAGCGGTTTTATTGTCGAGGACCTTTTGGTTTCCGATAGCATTATCTGGATTTGTACCAATGGCGACGGACTGATCCGGTACAATCCATCGAATGAAGAAAAACTTCAATTTTCCAGCGTGATCGGATTGCCCTCCAACTTTATCAACAGCATTGTGCGCGCCGGGGAGTACTTTTGGTTGGGTACCGAAGACGGGCTTTGCCGGTTTCATCCCGAATACAAAACCGTACAGACGTACTCGTCCGTGCCCGGTTTGTCAAATGTATCGTTCAACAGGAATGCAGTATGCAAATTAAACGATGGCCAACTGGCCTGGGGATCGAATAAGGGCTTGATTCTGTTTCATCCCGATTCCATTCACGAAACCGTACACCCCGGAAGGATCTTTATTCAGGATCTGAGCATTTCCGGACGCTCGATTCGCGAAACAACCTCGTTGAAGCTGGATCGACCGGTTAATATGCTCAGAGAAATTAAATTGAAACATTATCAAAATACCATCACACTCGAATTATTGCCCATTGGTGTAGCCCCGGGTTCTCGATTTTCCTGGAAGCTCGAAGGGCTGGAAGACAACTGGAGCCCCCCATCGAACAACCGGATGGTCACTTTTTCAAACATTAGCAGTAAAAACTTCAACCTGCGGATACGCTTGTACGACAGTTCGCTCTCGGGTATCATCGACGAACGGTCACTTGCAATAAGCATTAAACCTCCTTTTTGGAGTACCTGGTACTTTTTTGTTCTCGTTTTCGTGTTTATCACCGGAATCTTTTACCTGATTTTTTGGTACTATATCGCTTCTCTCAAGCAGCAACATACCGAAGAAAAGGTGCGATTCTTTACGAACACGGCCCACGATATCCGCACTTCGCTTACCCTGGTTAAAGCCCCGGTGGAGGAACTCAGCAAAGAAGAAGCCCTTTCCCGTAAAGGGCGTTATTATCTGGATCTGGCCAAACAACAGGTGAATCGTCTTTCGGCGGTGGTCACCCAACTTATGGATTTTCAGAAAGTCGACATAGGCCGGGGCCAATTGGTGTGGAAGAATCTTGACCTGGTTCCTCTGATCCGGAACCGCTTCCTGATGTTCGAATCCCTGGCTCAGGGAACGGGATTAACGCTTTCTTTCCATTGCGAACGTGCTTCTTTTATTACAGCAATCGACGAAGTGAAAGTTGAGAAGATTGTCGACAACCTGGTTTCCAATGCTATAAAATATTCTCTCCCTGGAGGAACGGTCTCGGTCAACCTGAAATTTCTCGACACAAAATGGCAAATGGACGTTTCGGACCAGGGTATTGGTATGGACAAAAAGGCCCAACGGCATTTGTTTAAGGAATTTTACCGGGCAGAAAACGCCATCAATTCTCGAATTGTTGGTTCCGGGATTGGACTTTTGTTGGTAAAAAGCTATGTAAACCTGATGGGGGGATCCATTTTTTGTTCCAGCCAGGAGAATGAAGGTTCGGTTTTTCAGGTTATTATTCCGGTTAAAAGATTAGCCGAGGGGGATATAGAAACCCGGGAGCCCGTCGGATCGGCTTTGGATGAACCATCCGTTATCGACTCGGTTGTTTCACCAGAGCCTGCAGTCGCCGTACAACCTGTTGCCACGATGAATGTTCTGATTGTTGAAGACAACGATGATCTTCGGGGATTTTTGCACAGCATCCTTTCCGATGAGTTTCATGTTTTTTC
>DAIMEA010000002.1:0-30846 GCA_036725585.1 Prolixibacteraceae bacterium
AACGGGCTTCGGAGGAACGGGGAACCGGGATTGCCCGAAGAACGTATGAATACATTGCCACAAAAATGCAGCAGGGGAAAGCGGTTATTGCCCTCGATGGCGATCGGTTTGCCGGTTTTTGCTACATCGAATCGTGGGGGCACAATCGTTTCGTGGCCAACTCGGGTCTGATTGTGGCTCCTGCATACCGGGGCAAGGGCCTGGCCAAACGAATCAAGAAAAAAGCCTTCGAGTTGTCGCGGACCAAGTTCCCCGATGCCAAGCTTTTTGGGCTGACAACCGGTTTGGCCGTGATGAAAATCAACACAGAGTTGGGATACAGGCCGGTGACTTTTTCCGAACTGACCGACGATCAGGATTTTTGGAAAGGATGCCAAAGTTGCGTGAATTACGACATACTTATGCGTACCCAACGGACCAAATGCCTGTGTACGGCCATGTTGTA
This sequence comes from Prolixibacteraceae bacterium, assembly GCA_036725585.1. Classification (GTDB taxonomy): domain Bacteria; phylum Bacteroidota; class Bacteroidia; order Bacteroidales; family Prolixibacteraceae; genus DAIMEA01. The sequence goes on from DAIMEA010000002.1 coordinate 446, forward strand.
TGATCCCATTTGGGAGATGGAGAAAAAAGCCGGGAAAAATGGCGCAAAGGGTAAAGTAATCCCCTTTCGACGTTGGCTGGGCGGAGATACATCGCAGGGCTACGCCTCTCCGCTAAAAACAAAACTGAAATTATTTAAAAAACAATAAAGTATAAATGGTGCCGCAGTTTCCAATGGCTGGTAATTCGCAATTTCATCAATCTGCCGCGTATTGTTTTCGCGCATACTACGTCGTGTAATTGGATTATTTTTCATGCAAAACAATACAACATTGGTATTTGGGTTAATAAATTAAAAGTGGCACCATTTTTTTTCCCAATATTGGGGATAATCAAATCAACATTCCAAAGAGAAAAACAGGAAACAAATGGAGAATAAAAAAGTTGTTTTGGCATTTAGTGGCGGGCTCGATACTTCGTATTGTGCCATGTACCTGTCGAAGGAAAAAGGTTTGGACGTATACACGGCCATTGCAAACACGGGGGGTTTTTCGGATGAAGAACTGGCGGTGATTGAGGAAAAAGCCTATCGTCTGGGCGCAAAAAAACACGTGGCAATCGATGTAACCCAACAATATTACAAGCAGAGCATCCGGTATATGGTATTTGGAAACATTCTTCGGAACAACACCTATCCCATTTCCGTGAGTTCGGAACGAATTTTTCAGGCGATGGCCATTATTCAGTATGCCCGGTCGATTGGCGCTGCCTATGTAGCCCATGGAAGCACCGGGGCAGGGAACGACCAGGTCCGCTTCGACCTTACCTTCGAGGTTCTTGCCCCCGGAATCAAAATCCTGACACCCACCCGCGATCTGGCCCTTTCGCGCGAAGATGAAATCAATTACCTGAAGGAAAACGGCTATGTGGCCGATTTCAAAAAAATGGAGTATTCGATCAATGCCGGCTTATGGGGAACGAGTGTCGGGGGGAAGGAAACCCTCAAATCGGAACAAACCCTTCCCGAGCAAGCATATCCCAGTCCGTTAACCAAAACCGAACCCCGTACACTGAGCATTCGGTTTGAAAAAGGAGAACTGGTTGCCGTGGACCAAAAGCGGTACGCGAATCCTGTCGATGCAATCCGGGCCCTCAATGCCCTTGCCAAAGGCTATGCCTTAGGGCGCGATATGCACATCGGCGACACCATCATCGGGATCAAGGGACGCGTTGGCTTCGAAGCGGCTGCCCCGCTCATCATTATCAAAGCCCATCACATGCTCGAAAAACATACGCTTACCAAATGGCAGCTCTACTGGAAAGAACAACTCGGAAACTGGTACGGCATGTTTTTACACGAAGCACTTTACCTGGAACCCGTAATGCGGGATATCGAAAAGTTCCTCGAGAATTCGCAGCAAAATGTTACCGGCGATGTCCTTATCACTCTTCGTCCCTACCATTTTCAGCTGGTTGGTATCGATTCACCCAACGACCTGATGAAATCCGACTTTGGCGAATACGGAGAATCAAACAAAGCCTGGACGGCGGATGATGTGAAAGGATTTACCAAAATCCTGGGAACCCAATTGAAAATATTCAACGCGGTGAATAAAAATTTTGACAACTTATTGCATGATTAATACCGGTATTATTGGGGGTGCAGGATATACAGCCGGCGAACTGATCCGCATTCTGCTCCATCATCCCGGGGCAGTACTCACGTATATCCACAGCGAAAGCAATGCAGGAAAACCCATCGACTCTGTCCATAAAGACCTGGTTGGCGATACCTCCCTGGTTTTTTCCGGCGATTATGATTTTTCGGGGCTCGATGTACTTTTTCTTTGCATGGGACATGGCCGATCGAAAGAGTTTATGGATCAAAACATTCTTCCTTCGGGTCTGAAAATTATCGACTTGAGCCATGATTTCCGGCTTAAGTGCGCGGGAAATCCTTTCGTCTATGGCTTACCCGAGCTAAACCGGGAGATGATCCGTAGCGCTCAGTATTTGGCCAATCCGGGTTGCTTTGCCACGGGAATTCAACTGGCGCTGCTGCCCCTGGCTGCAGCATCCTGTTTGTCGGATGAAATACATGTGACGGCGATTACCGGTTCGACCGGAGCGGGGCAAAAACCTACGGAAACATCGCATTTCAGCTGGAGAAACAACAACCTGTCGGTTTATAAAGCCTTTTCCCATCAGCACCTGGACGAAATAAACCAGTCGCTGGCCCAACTGCAGAATACGTATCAACCTTCGTTGCATTTTTTACCAATTCGGGGCAATCATACCCGGGGAATTCTAGCCACAGCCTATACCCGCTTTGCCGGTACAATCGAAGAAGCAGAAAGAATATTCGATGCGTATTATGCCACACATCCCTTTGTTCACCGGGTGAACGAAAATCCCGACATGAAGCAGGTGGTCAATACCAATAAGTGTTTGCTGTATCTCGAAAAACACGATGATAAACTCCTTATTGTCAGCGTGAGCGACAATTTGATCAAAGGCGCTTCGGGACAGGCAGTTCAGAATATGAACCTGATGTTCGGATTTGACGAAAAAGACGGACTGAATTTGAAACCTATTGCCTTTTAAACCAATACATAAATATCATGGACTTGTTCAACGTTTATCCCCTGTTCGATATTGAACCCATTAAAGGAGAAGGTTCGTTCATTATGGATAAAAACGGCCAGCGCTACCTCGATTTTTACGGAGGTCATGCCGTGATTTCAATCGGACATTCCCACCCGCACTATGTAGCCAGCATATCAGCCCAGCTCGAAAAGTTGGGGTTTTATTCCAACTCGGTACAAAATCCCCTGCAGAAGGAACTGGCCCGCAAACTGGGCGAGCAGTGCGGATTGCTCGACTTCTGCCTGTTTCTGTGCAACAGCGGGGCCGAGGCGAACGAAAATGCTCTTAAACTCGCTTCTTTTAAAACCGGAAAGTCGAAAATGCTCGCATTTAAGCGGGGTTTTCACGGACGGACTTCCGGAGCCGTTTCGATAACCGATAATCCCAAAATCATTGCACCGTTCAATTTTCGCTCCGACGTAGTCCTGATCGATCTGAATGACCTGGAATCCGTTGAGCAGGAACTTCAAAAAGGTGATGTAGCTGCTGTTATTGTCGAAGGGGTACAGGGCATTGGCGGAATTCGTATGCCGGAAGAGAGCTTCCTGAACGGTCTCCGAATTTTGTGTTCCCGTTACGGGGCGGTGCTGATTCTCGACGAAATCCAGTCGGGTTACGGCCGTACCGGAAAATTCTTTGCCTTCCAGCATGCCGGAATTACTCCCGATTTGGTGACCGTTGCCAAAGGTATGGGGAATGGATTTCCCATCGGCGGTTTACTCATCAGTCCCGATTTCCAGGCCCTGCACGGAATGCTTGGAACCACTTTTGGCGGAAACCACCTGGCTTGTGCCGCAGCCATTGCCGTACTCGATGTGTTGAAATCGCAAAAAATGGTGGCCAATGCCGAAGAAATTGGGAGCTTTCTTTTAACAGAAATCGCTAAATTTGAAGCCGTCAAAGAGGTGCGGGGCCGCGGACTGATGATCGGCGTTGAATTTGACTTCGACGTTTCGGAACTGCGCAAAAAACTGTTGTTCGAGAAGAAAGTGTTTACCGGCGTATCGGGGAAAAACATCATCCGCTTGTTGCCGCCTCTGAACCTGAAGAAAGAAAATGCAAACCTCTTTCTGGAACGGTTCCGCGAAGCATTAAATGAAATCGAAAAATAATACTGCGATGAAATGGAATCGAATAGCCATCATTGGCGCCGGTAACCTGGGATATTCCATCGCCCGGGGTTTAATAGCTTCGGACGCTGTGAAAAAAGAAAACCTGATCCTGACCGAGAAAAATCCAAAAAGACTGGAAAGCCTGGTCGACGAAGGATTTAATGCAACCGAAGATAACCCCGGAGCCGTAAAACAGTCGGAACTCATTATGCTGGTTGTGAAACCCTGGCAGATCGATGAGGTGCTAGCCGAAATCAAAAATGAGATTCAGCCCGATAAGCATGTCCTCATTTCCTGTGTTACGGGCGTTCAGTCGAGCCATATCTATTCAGCACTTGCTTCCACTCCTCCTTTGTTTCGGGTTATGCCCAATACCGGAATTGCCATCATGGAGTCGATGTCGTGTATTGCATCCTTTCATGCCACCAACGAACAGAAAGTGGCTGTTAAAACCATCTTTGGTAATTTGGGCGAGGTATTGTTCATTCCCGAGGAACAGATGCCGGCTGCCACCGCTTTGGCCGGTTGCGGTATTGCTTTTGCCCTTCGCTTTATCCGCGCTGCCATACAGGGAGGGGTCGAAATCGGATTTAGTTCGGAAGACGCCAAACTCATGGCCGCTCAAATTACCAAGGGCGCTGCCGAATTGATCCTTACCAACAATACCCACCCCGAGGCCGAAATCGATAAAGTGACAACACCCAAGGGAATCACCATAACCGGATTGAACGAAATGGAACACACGGGATTTAGTTCTTCCATCATTAAAGGGCTCCTGGCTTCGTACAACAAAATTGAAAAGAAGGAGTAAGGGGACCGAAGACGGAAGACGGAAGACGGAAGATGTCATGTAGTCGTACAGTCGCACAGTCGTGTATTCGTGCAGTCGTGTATTCGTGCAGTCGTGTATTCGTGCAGTCGTGTAGTCGTGTAGTCGTGCAGTCGTGTAGTCGTGTATTCGTGCAGTCGTGCAGTCGTGCAGTCGTGCAGTCGCAACTTTTCAAGGGCCTTACCCTGACTCTTTTCCCAACAGAAAGATCGATCATGCGCATTGATCTCTGTGTCCCAACAACAATTTTTTCTTATTCCTGCCAAATAATTCCTTTTCGGGCTTTGTGGTTCAGGATAAAATAATGACATTTGTCATGTTTTAAAGATTGAAAAAGCGAAATGCCCGTATTCAAGCGAATTGCTGTAAAAATTGGGAGCAACATCCTGGCCGGTATTCAGGGGAATCTCGATGAAAAAAGGATTGCTCATTTGGTCGAACAAATTGCCTTGCTCCGGGAAAAGGGAGTGGAGGTCATTCTGATTTCCTCCGGGGCTGTGGCAGCCGGAAGATCGGTTTATACGCCAGCCAGTCGGCTCGACACGGTTTCGGCGCGTCAGTTGTGGTCAGCTATTGGCCAGGTGCGCCTGATGAATACCTACTCTGCTTTTTTTGGAGAACACGGAATCATTTGTGCCCAGGTGCTGACGACAAAAGAAAATTTTAGCGATCGGAGGCATTATCTGAACATGAAAAATTGCATCTCCACGATGCTCGAAAACGATGTAGTTCCAGTGGTTAACGAAAATGACACCATTTCGGTGAGTGAGTTGATGTTTACCGATAACGATGAACTTTCGGGGCTGATTTCATCCATGATGGCCTGCGAGGCGCTGATCATTCTTTCGAATGTTGATGGAATTTTCAACGGACTGCCGGGAGAACCGGGCGTGGAAGTTATCCGGGAAATCAAAGCCGGCGACAGAAGCCTCGAAAACATCATTTCGGCGCAGAAATCAGGTTTCGGACGCGGAGGCATGCACACCAAATACAGCGTAGCCCGAAAAATTGCCCTCGAAGGGATTCCCGTTTTCATTGCCCACGGAGCCCGGGACAACATTTTGATCGATATTGCAGAGAACAGAAATCCCCTTTGTACGCGTTTTTCTCCGAATGGAAAACGCCTGGCTGCCAGCAAAAAATGGCTGGCCCACTCCGACAGTTTTGCCAAGGGGGTGGCTGTAATTAACGAAGGAGCGAAGAAAGCGCTCTTCGATGTGAATGCAAACAGTTTGCTGCTGGTAGGGGTTACCGGGCTAAAGGGCTTCTTCGAGAAAGGCGATATCATCCGGATTGAAGACAGTGAGGGGAACCAGCTGGGTTTGGGCAAAGCCAGTTACGATTCGGGCGAAGCAGCCGACCTTGTCGGGCAAAAGGCGTCGAAACCCCTGATCTATTACGATTACATGTATTTATTCGAAACGAATCAAAAGAGCCAATAATATGGATTGCACCCCCGTTTTTCAGCGTGTATTGAAAGCCAGTCGGAAACTCAACCTGCTGGAGGTTGAAACCCTTAATTGTATTTTGAACGAAGTGGCCGGTGAAGCCCTTGCCCAAACAGAATACATCCTCTCCGAAAATGCCAGAGACCTGGCCCGGATGGACCCGTCCGATTCCCGGTACGACCGTTTGCAACTAACTCCGGAGCGCATCGAAGGAATTGCCGGCGACATGCGGGCAGTGGCCCGTTTGCCCTATCCCGTGGGAAGGATTTTATCGGAGACAATACGTCCGAACGGACTCACCATCCGGAAGGTTTCGGTACCGTTTGGTGTGATCGGGATTATTTACGAAGCCCGCCCCAACGTGACCTTCGATGTGTTTTCCCTCTGCCTCAAATCGGGCAATGCCTGTATCCTGAAAGGGGGCAGCGATGCCATTGATTCGAACACGGCCATCGTCGGACTGATCCGGAAGGTACTGAAAAAGTACGGTATCGACGAGCATACGCTGACCCTGTTGCCCGCCGGCAGAGAGGAGACGATGCAACTGCTCAATGCCCGCGGCTTCGTCGATCTGATTATTCCGAGGGGCAGCCAGAACCTGATCAACTACGTTCGGGAGAATGCCACCATCCCGGTTATTGAAACCGGAGCCGGTATTTGCCATACCTATTTTGAACATTCGGGCGACCGGGAAAAGGGGCGTTCCATTGTGTTTAATGCCAAAACCCGCAGGGTAAGCGTTTGCAATGCGCTCGACTGCCTGGTGATCGATGAAAGCCGCCTGTCCGACCTGCCATACCTGGTGGAAAAAATGGCCGGAAAAGACGTGCTCATTTATGCCGATGAAAAAGCCTTTTCCGTTTTGAAGGGAAATTATCCGGACCACTTGTTGGAACCGGCGACTGAAGCATCGTTTGGCACCGAGTTTTTGTCGTATAAAATGTCGGTAAAAACTGTTTCCGGATTTGACGAAGCGCTCGACCATATTGCCCGTTACAGCTCAAAACACAGCGAGGCTATTATCGCCGAAAATCCCGATCGGATCGATATGTTTCGAAAACTGGTCGACGCCGCGGCTGTTTATTCCAATACATCGACTGCCTATACCGATGGAGCCCAGTTCGGTCTGGGTGCTGAAATAGGTATTTCGACCCAGAAATTGCATGCACGCGGCCCAATGGCACTGGAGGAACTGACCTCCTACAAGTGGATCGTGGAAGGGGATGGACAGGTGAGACCCTGATGAAAAGAACCCTTTTCGAAAGCCTTTTCTGTTCTGAACTTTTCGATGCGTTATCTGTTTTCTATCCAACAGAAAAAAATGTATATTTCGCCAATTAAGCAGAACGAAATGGATATTCATCCCAACAATAGGGTTCCGGACCGATTGCCGCTAACCATCGAAACCATTAAAACCCTTTGGTCGAAGACGTACAATACAGAGGGGAAGCCCGACTGGTCGCATATTTATCCCTACTATCACAAAGATATCCTGTTTCAGGATACCATTCAACGCATTGAAGGGATCGATGCCTTTATTGCCATGACCAAACGGCTTACAGCCCGAACCCAGCAGCTAAACATGGAAATTGTGTCCATTGCCCAAAACGATCGGATTTTTTTGTTCGACTGGATTATGACCATGATGTTTAAAAAATACCCGAGCACCCCGCTGTATGGTTCCACAAAACTGGTGACAGATGAAGAAGGATTCATTGTGGGACAAAGGGATTATTACGATCTGTGGGGCGATATTTTTAACAACATTCCCCGGTTCAATAAAATGTACCGGCGCTTTTTAATCCGGAAATTCGGATGATGAAACACCGGATACACGTATGTAAAAACAGGAAACACATGCGCAAAAAATTTGAATTGCCCGACGAATTGAAGTTTTTAACGATTGGCCGTCTACCGCAAAAAACAACCCGGGAATCTTTGTCCGGGAAAATATGTGTGATCACCGGTACAACCTCCGGTGTAGGATACGAAGCCGCGCTGCGGATCGCGAGAGCTGGTGCAAAAATCGTCATGATTGTCCGAAACCGGCAAAAAGCGGAGTATTTATGCGAAACACTTCGTTCGTTGTCGGGGGAGGAACCCGATTACTATATTGCCGATTTTACGGACCTGGCACAGGTTCGCAATGCTGCTGAAGCAATCCGGAACCAATACCCCCGTATCGATATCCTGATCAATAATGCCGGTGTGCACATGACCCGCAGAAGGCTTACGCCCGAAGGACACGAAACCGCTTTTTGTGTCAATCACCTGGCGTCGTTTCTCATTACCGGCATCCTGCTTCGCACCATGGTGAAAAGCGCCCCTTCGCGGATCATCCAGGTGAATTCGGAAGGGCATCGCTTCAACGGTCTCCGAATCGATGATCTCGACTGGGCAAAACGGGGTTACTACCGGGGGCTTCAGGGGTACGGAGCTGCCAAAACAGCCCAGTTGATGACGGTTTGGGAACTGAACGATCTTCTTCGCGGAAAAGGAGTAACGATTAATGCCGTGCATCCCGGGGCGGTAAAATCGAACATTGGCCACAACAACGGGATCCTGTATAATCTGTACTCGAAATACCTGATCCAGCCCTTATTGAAAAAACCCGCTATTTCCGGTGAAGCTTTGTATTACCTCGCTGCATCGCCCGAAATGGCAAATATTTCCGGAAAATTTTTTAATTTAACCAACGAAGAACCCCCGGCGCCCCACGCCATGAACCGGGAGCTGGGAAAACAAATTTTTCAACGCAGTATTGAATTAACCCAACTGGAAGAGGAACGGCTCTATGAACTATGATACGATAATTGTCGGAGGCGGAATTGCCGGATTAACGGCTGCAGCCTGCCTGGCGAAAGAGGGAAGAGAAGTTGCCCTTTTTGAGCGGCAGGACAAAGTGGGAGGGCAGGTACAAACCTTCGAACGGGAGGGTGTCTTTTTTGACACCGGGCTTCGGTCGATTGAAAATTCCGGAACGGTTTTTCCCCTTCTCAAGCATCTGGGCATCGACATTCCCTTCTCAAAAAGTGTGGTTTCTCTGGGTGTGGGTGAAAAAATTATGTTTGTCGAAGGGAAAGAAAGTATTTCCGGTTACGAACAATTTCTGATCGACCTGTTCCCTGAAAATGCAGCCGATGTTCGCCTTATCGTTAAACAAATACGAACGATCATGGGCTATATGGATGTTTTGTACGGCATCGATAATCCGACGTTAATGAATCCGGCCCAGGATCCAAAATACTTATTCAAAACTTTGTTGCCCTGGATGTTTCGTTTTGTTTACGCCCTTCGCAAACTGAAAAAATTAAAAATTCCGGCGGATGAGTATCTGGAAAAAATCACCCAAAACCGATCGTTGAACGATATTATTTCGCAGCATTTCTTTCAGAAAACCCCTACCTCTTTTGCATTAAGTTACTTCAGCCTTTATCTCGACTATCATTACCCCAAGGGTGGCACGGGTGTGCTGCCCGACAAACTGGCTCAATATATTGTGGAAAAAGGGGGAGAAATCCATTCGTCGGTTACCCTTCAATCGTTAAATCCCGAGAAAAAGTTGCTCATCGATGAAAAGGGAAACCGGCTGACATACAAGCATCTGATCTGGGCTGCCGATCTGAAGCAACTGTACAACTGTATTCCCCTTCAGGAACTGAGCCAGGGTAAACTTCGCCAAACAATCGAAAAACAAAAAGCCTATCTGAGCGATTTGCGGGGGAGTGATTCCATTTTCTCGCTTTACCTTACGATTGATCTCGATAAAGCCTGGTTTTCAAAAATTTGTTCCGGTCACTTCTTCTACACGCCTTCGATGGAAGGATTGTCCCGTCTGGATAAAAAAGCAATGCAGGAATTTTTGACTTGTTCCGGCGTTTCCTCCGACGACCGGGTGATGAAAGAGGCTGTCAGGAATTACCTGACTGCCTTTTGCGAACTCAATACCTTCGAAATTGCCATTCCTGCTCTTCGGGACCCGGATCTAGCACCCGCAGGTAAAACCGGAATGATGATCAGTTTGCTCTTTGACTATTCACTGACAAAAAAGCTCCGGGAAACCGGTTGGCTCGATGAAATGACGGAGCATTTGGAACGCACAATCCTCGATATTTTGGACCGAAGCATTTTTCCGGGTTTTAAGGAAAAGATCAGCAGCCGGTTTTCATCCAATCCCTTAACGATTGAGCGGCGCACCCTTTCGTCCGATGGGTCGATTATCGGATGGGCTTACACCAATCCGGGTATCCCGGTTGTTCACGAGATGTTGCAGATCGCCCAATCGGTTAAGACCTTACTTCCGGATGTTTACCAGGCCGGGCAGTGGGTATACAGTCCTTCGGGTGTGCCCATCTCCATTCTGACCGGAAAACTCGCCGCCGACAGGGTGATCAAAAAAAGCGCCCCGAAAAAGCATGTCAACACCCCAGGCTTTTGATGTATTTTCGAACAATGTGTCTTTGATTTTTTTTACCCAAAATTTTTTGGGCATAATGTGATAACGACCTATGTAAAAAACGTGTCATTCCGACGAGGAACGAGGAGGAATCTGTGGTTTAACGGATTTGATGAACGTCGATTTTCAATTCTCATTCTGCTATTCTCCATTCGGAACGACACCCTGGTCGGAAACGGTCATAAGCAGCGAAGCGGAATACGGCCAGTCTGCCGACAAGGAATGAGTCTGTTTTCACCAGGGATTGCTCCCTGATTAGGTAGTTATCGCAAACAAGTTGGGATAGCACTTTATAACAAAATGAATGAATGTAGCTTGTCCAATACTATTTACGACGGGACCGAACATGACGGCTCTGATCATTGCGGGGTTGATTCTTGCCTTGATTCTTGTTGGGGTGTTGCTGAAGAAGCTGCGTAAGAGTCCTGTAAGCTGGCCTTCCCTGATCCTTTACCGGAGTATGGCCCGAATGCAGCTCCAAAAAAAAATCTTCGACGCCCTTCTGAAGCATCCGCCCCGGGGGAACAATGCGTTTTCGGTTAAAAAATACCATCGAAAACTGAAGGTCGATGCCCGGGAAACCGATGGGTTTCGCTGGTTGATCGTACATCCGGAGCGACCGACCCGCCGGCACATCCTCTTTTTTCACGGGGGTGCTTATGTGGCCGGGGCTACGGGCGCTCACCGGAGGCTGGCCGAAGAGCTGGCCCTGAAACACGCTTTCCGGGTTTCGTTTTTCGACTACCCGCTTGCCCCGGAGCATCATGCAGAAACTACCTTTTCCTATCTTCACAAAGTTTATCGTATACTGAAAGCTGAATTCCCCGACGATTTGTTCTGCTTACTGGGCGATTCGGCCGGGGGCGGTTTGGCCCTGGCCTTCCTCCAGGAACTTCAGAAAACGAATCCGGAGAGCATGCCCCGGAAAACTGTTCTGCTTTCGCCCTGGCTCGATATCGGGCTCAGCAATCCCGGGATCAGTCATTCTCAGAAGAGCGAAGTACTCTTGCACACCGAAGGTTTGATCCAATGCGGAACGATGTACCGTGGAGAAATCGATTCCCGGGATCCCCGGGTGTCGCCCATCTACGGGAACTTCGATCGGTTGCATGCAACTTTGGTTTTTGTAAGCCGGCATGAACTTTTTTACCCCGATTGCTGCCTGTTGAAAACAAAAATGGAAGCAGCCACTGGGGCGACCATTGAGCTGGTCGAGCGGGAATACCTGGTACACGACTGGATTCTTTTTCCCACTCCCGAACGAAAGCAGACCATCGATTACCTGGTCCGGTTTTTTCGAACGGATTTCGGAGACGGATGCGGAAGGCCGAAGCCCTGATTTGGGTAGCATATTCGGTTTCCAAAGGATGCTTCCAACGCACTGCTGTTCCGTTCGATACAAGATTTTACCGCTGAACCGGCCGGGTGGATCGTACGGTTTTTATCGCACGCTTTCCTTTACCCCGGGTTCCACTGCGCTTCACTTTTCGTTTATTGACAAATTGAGTAGGTGGTATTTGACATTTTAGCTGCCCGAACTGTTCCAAAATGGCTACTTTTCGTTTTCTAATTTGTCTAACGAAAACAACCAAAAGTATGAATGAAAATCACCTAATCCGGATCGAGACCCGAAAAAGGTTTCCGTTCCGGTTTCGGATGGTCCTGAATCTTCTTCTCATTTTCTTTATTCTGGGTTCAATTCCTTTGCTGGGATCGGAACAGTCGGGCAGGAAGATTTCCGGGACCATTGTCGATGAAAACAACCAGGCCCTGCCGGGTGTGAACGTCATTATTAAAGGCACGCGAACGGGGACGATTACCGATTTTGAGGGGAAATACCTGATTGATGTACCTGCCGAGGATGTCCTGTTGGTTTTTTCGGCCATTGGTTACCAGTCGGTCGAAATTCCTGTGCTTGGGAAACAACAAATCGACCTGAAACTGTCGGTGAGCGTCGAATCGCTCGACGAGGTTGTTGTGATCGGCTATGGCGCGGTGACCAAACGCGAACTAACCGGGGCGGTTGCCTCGGTTAAGGAAGACGACTTTAATCCCGGTGCCGTAACCAACGCCCTGGAACTGGTACAGGGGAAGATTGCCGGCTTGTCGGTCACCAAGATCGACGGGGGCGACCCCACCAAAGGTTATGAGCTGACCCTGCGCGGGGCCACCAGCATCAACGGAAGCACGGCGCCGCTTGTAGTTATCGACGGAATACCGGGTGGAAGCCTCGATGCCATTGCACCTGGCGACATCGAATCGTTCGACATCCTGAAGGATGGATCGGCAGCCGCGATTTACGGAACCCGGGGGAACAACGGTGTTATCCTGGTGACCACCAAAAAGGGGAAAAAAGGAGCGCTGCAGGTCGAGTTCACCAGTCAATACTACACCGAACAGGTTTCGAAACGTTTCGACGTGCTGAACCGGGAAGAGTTTCTACTGATGAAAGAACGCTTTCTGAATTCCGACGACCGGAAGATCCAGAAAATAGGCAACAGCATGATCGACTATGGTGCCGATACCGACTGGTTTAACGAAATCATCCGGAATCCCTTCAGCCATAACCAGCATTTGTCGCTGAGCGCCGGCACCGAAAACTCGAATTACCGCCTTTCGTTTGACTACACCGAACAAGAGGGCATTTTGCTGAATTCGGGTAAGGACGAACTGCGGGTTTCCTACAACATGCAACAAAAAGCGCTCAACGACCGCCTTGTATTTAATGTGCAATTGGGAATGTCGGATACAAAGAGCAATCCGGTTGATTACAATGCGGTACGGCAAACCATTCAGCGCAACCCGACCGAGCCGGTTTACGACGACAACGGCGACCTGCTCGAATTTATCGGGGCCTGGCAGTACGAGAATCCGGTGGGGCTACTCACCGAACGGGTGGTCGATAATGCCTCCTCGCGCCTGTACGGCAACCTGGGTATGGACGTGTACCTCACCAACGATCTGAAGTTTAGCGCTACCGGGGGTATGCACATATCGCGGGCGCTAAACGGATATTATTCCTACAGTTATTCGAATCCGTCGGAAACAGCCGGGGTGGACGGTACGGCAAACCGTTACGCCGAAGCCCGGATGACCCGCACCTTTGAAGCCCTGATGGAGTACAAGAAATCGTTCAAAAAACATGCATTCACCCTGTTGGGAGGTTATTCCTATGAGTATTTTGTCGAAGAAGGATTTTTTGCCGAGAATGCCAACTTCATTACCGATTACGTTCTGTATAACAATCTGGCGATGGGTACCTTCCTCCAGGATGGGCGGGCCACGATGTCGTCGTTTAAAAACGAAAGCAAACTGGCCGGATTTTTTGCGCGGGGGTCGTATACCTTCGACAATAAAATTTTTGTTTCAGCCAGCATCCGGCAGGAGGGATCCTCGAAATTCGGGGAAAACAACCGCTGGGGTACCTTTCCGGCTGTTTCGCTTGCCTGGGACCTGTCCCGTGAGTCGTTTCTGAAGGACCTTTCGTTCGTTAATTTCCTGAAAATCCGTGCCGGGTATGGAGTTACCGGGAACCAGGGGCTCAATCAATTCTATATTCCCCTGGTGCGTTACGATCAGGAAGAGGGCATGTTTTATTACAACGGTGAGCTGATCAGGGGCTATGGTCCGGTGAGCAACGCCAATCCCAACCTGAAATGGGAAACGAAAACCGAGTACAACTTTGGGATCGACTGGATGGTGCTGAACAACCGTTTGGGAGGGAGCATCGACCTCTATTCCCGGGTTACCTCCGACTTGATCGAGCAGTACGACGTGCCCGTTCCGCCCAATCTTTCACCGCAAATGTGGGCCAATGTGGGATCGATGAGCAACTCCGGAATTGAATTCACCGTGAAAGCCATCCCGGTGAAAACCGATAACTTTACCTGGAACTGCAACCTGACCCTTGATTATCGAAAAAACAAGGTTTTGTCGATCCAGAACGATTATTATAAGCTCGAATACCGGAATATTGGCGATGTGGGCGCCCCGGGCATCAGCGCCTGGACCCATCGCCTGGAGGAAGGTGAAGCGCTTGGAAACATCCATACGTATTTGTTCGAATCGATCGACTCGCTGGGACAGTGGGTCTTTGCCGATATCGACTCGAGCGGAAAAATCGATACCGAAGACCGCACGGTGGTCGGAAACGGTGTGCCCGATTTCTATCTGGGATTCACCAACAGTTTCCAGTGGGGAAATTTCGACCTCAGCATTATGCTTCGCGGAATGTTTGGACACCAGATCATCAATGCAAAACGGATCTGGCACGGCAATCCGAAATTTTTGCCCCGGAATGTATTGGCCGAAGCCCTCGAAACCGAATTATGGGACGATCCCGAATTTTCGAGCTACTATGTCGAAGATGGCGATTTTGTCAAGGTCGACAACATTACCCTGGGTTATACCCTGCCGATCAAAAACCGGAAATGGATCAAAAGTGTCCGGATTTATGCCACCTGTAACAACGCTTTTGTTTTCACCCATTATACAGGGATGGATCCGGAAGTTTCGTTTAAAGGACTGGAGCCGGGTAACGACAATCGCTTCGATTATCCCACCACCCGTACCTTCCTGGCCGGTATCCATGTGAAATTTTAAACGTACAAAATTATGAAGAAAGCAACAATTCTATATGCCATCCTGGTTTCCGGTCTGGTTTCCTGCACCGACCTCGAACCGAAAGTATATTCCGACATTACCTACGATACCTTTTTCAAAACCGAAAAGCAGGTATTATCGGCAGCCGGACCGGCCTACCAAAGTTGGAATGCCTATCCCAGCCCCGAATGCATCTGGTCGCTTTCCGAACTGACCACCGATGCGTTTTTGCTCCCTACCCGGGGCATTCATTGGTACAACGACGGAATCTTCCAGCGACTACACCTTCATAGCTACATACCCACTGACTTCATCATCAACAATGCGTGGAAGGTGATGTATGCAGGTATAACCAACTGTAATCGTGTGATTTATCAGTATAGTGACATTGAGCCACAAACAGATGCGCTTTTGTCGGTTATGAATGAAATGAAGGCGCTCAGAGGTCTTTATTATTACATGTTGATGGATCTTTTTGGCGGAGTGCCCTGGGTCGACCGCTTCGATGTCCCCGATGGTTTCGCTCCCGAACGGGATACACGGGAAACGGTATTTCATAATATACAAACCGACTTATTGGCCAGTGTGGGCAGTTTAAACAATACTGTGGATATGACTACTTACGGACGTTTTAACCGCTATGGGGCCTTCACTCTGCTGGCAAAATTGTATTTGAATGCTGGGGTATACATCGGTACACCTATGTGGGACGAAACCATTGCCGCATGCGATTCGGTTATACTCCAGGGAAAATACGCGTTGAACAAGGACTTTTTTGCCAATTTCGCTGTTCAGAATGAAGGATCTCCCGAGAACATTTTTGTGATTCCTTTTACCGATGTATTTGCCCCCCACTGGGGCGATGCCACCTATCCGGCCCGTATGTTTACCCTGCATCTCTGGACCCTTCATTTCAACGGGACCCAGGCCTATAATTGCGAACAGGGAGGCTGGGACGGATTTTGCGCGGTGCCTTCTTTTTACCGTTCCTTCGACGAAACAGATATTCGCCGCGAAGGATTGATCACCGGTTTGCAGTTTTCGTCGAAAGGCGATACGCTTTTTTGCAACCAGGAACTATCGGGCCAGCCCCTGGTGTACACGGTCGATATCACCTCGCTCGAAAACGCTGCCGAGAACGAGGGCGCCCGTTTGGTGAAGTACGATTACACCGATGCGAAGAACTTTCAAATGGCCAACGACTTTGTTTTGTTTCGCTATGCCGATGTGCTGCTGATGAAAGCCGAAGCGCTGATGCGGAAGAACGGGGGGAATGCCACAGCCGAAGCGGTCGACCTGGTGAACCAGGTTAGGGCAAGGGCTTTCCCGGGCGATAACAGCAAGTTGTACACTACGTCGACACTCACGCTCGATGAATTGCTGGCCGAACGGGGACGCGAATTGTACGGGGAAACCTGGCGGCGGAACGACCTCATCCGCTTTGGGAAATACAACGACCCGATTGGTGACACCCGGCCCGAAAAAGCCGGCGATCACGCCAACCTGTTCCCGATTCCGCAGGATCAGATTAACGCCAATCCCAACCTGGGGCAGAACCCGGGGTACAATTAAGAACCCGGTTTGTTCTGATTGGTTTTTGGAGACTTACCCCCGACAGGGTTTCGAAACCCTGTCGGGGGTAAGGGTTCCTCAATAATTCATGTACTGTATAGGGATTTCAAAACGTCCCTGCCAGCGAGTATTCTTCGGTGTTGCACAAAACCTGGCTGTAGAAGTAGAAATCGTGTTTGTTGGTGGCTATTTTCCGGTCGAGCTGCAGGATGGGCGCTCCCGGCCCGATCCCGAAAAACTGTTGCAGTTTTTCGCTTGCGAGGGTCGCCCGGATCTTTTGTTCTCCCCCGGTTACTTCAATCTGGTATTGTTCGCGCAGGATGGAGAAAAGCGATTTGTTTTCAAAATTCCGGGAGGTAAAGCGAGGCAGGTTGAGATTGGGGATCATGGTGGTGTCGAAGAATACGGGTTTGTTGTTGATGAGCCGGAGCCGTTCCAGGAAGATGCATCCCAGTTCGATTTCCCGTTCCGAAAGGGCAAACGAAAAAGCTTTGTCCCATTTGCGTACCACCGGCCGGGTAATGATCCGGGTGGTAAGTTTCTCGTTGCCCACGGCCGATGTGGTCCCCGTGATCGAAAGAATTCCGATCCCTTTGGGCGCTCCCTTCACAATGCTTCCCTTTCCCTGTTGCCGGACGATAAAGCCTTCGGCCGTCAGTTTGTCGAGCGCTTTCCGTATGGTTGGCCGGGTGGCCCCGTGCAGGTTGCACAGCTCATTCTCCGAAGGCAAAAGGTCGCCTTCGGCATACACCCCTTCCGAAATATGTTTCCGGAGTTGTTCGTACACCTTCCGGTGCAAGGGCAGCGGGCTTGAGTTCATGGGCCTGGGTTTTCGGTTCGTGCGGTTAAAAGTAGGCAAAAAAACGAAACGATGAGAGCAAATGAGTAGACAAATTTATTTTTCTTGTATATACAAGGGGCATTTTGTGTTAAGACGGGAGATACTAAATTTTTGGTTAATACTAACTTATTCATTTTTTACTTTAGGTACTTTAGTTCACTTTAGGCACTTTAGGCACTTTAGGCACTTTTTTATTCTTTCTGCTTGTATATACAAGTAAAAGATTCTAGCTTTGCAGAAAAATTTCGTTGCATGGCTACAGCAATCATTATGCCCCGTCAGGGCCAATCGGTCGAAAGTTGCATCATCACCGAGATGTATAAACAGAAAGGCGATCGGGTTTCGGTTGGCGATCTATTGTTCGCCTATGAAACCGATAAGGCTTCGTTTGAAGAAGAATCGCCCGTCGAAGGCGTGGTGCTCGAACTTTTTTTTCGCGAAGGCGATGAAGTTCCTGTACTGTCGAATGTCCTGGTAATTGGCGCCGAAGGGGAGGCTGTGGATGAATTTCAAACGGAAAACAGCCCGGAAAAGAGTGAAGCTGAGGCTGAGGTTAAGGTTAAGGCTGAGGTTGAGGTTGAGGTTGAGGCTGAGGTTAAGGCTGCGATGACGGTTGGAAAGTCCGTTGGTATTTCGCCGCGAGCCAAAAACCTGGCCGTGAAAAAGGGATTGGATGTTTCCCTGTTGAATGGATCGGGCCCCGGCGGGCGGATCATAGAGCAGGATGTCCGGGCTGCAGCCGAACGTTTGCCGAGAGTATCCCCCCTGGCACGCATGATGCAGCACGATGATCCGAAGCTCGTTTCTGCTACGGGTTCGGGTCTTTCCCAAACAGTGAAGGGAGCCGACCTTTCCCAAAAACAGGCGGAAGAAAACGATGGATTTGACGTGAAACCCCTGACGAATATCCGCAAGCTGATTGCAAAAGCGATGTTCCAATCCTTACAAAATTCGGCACAATTGACCCACCATCTGGGCGCCGACGCACGGAATATCCTGGAAATCCGGAACAAGGTGAAAATCGCCGTAGAAAAAGGCTATCCGGAAAATATCACCCTGAACGATATGATCTGTTTTGCCGCTATCCGGGCGCTGAAAAAATTCCCACAGGTGAACGCCCATTTTTTGGGCGACAGTATGAAGATCTTTCACCGGATTCACCTGGGTATGGCGGTCGATACCGACAGGGGACTGATGGTACCCGTGATCCGGAATGCCGATGAACTGACCCTGCCCGAATTGTCGGTCCGGATGAAAGAGCTTGCTGCCGCCTGCCGGAAAGGGAGTGTCAATCCCGAATTGCTGGCCAGCGATGCCGCTTCGTTTACGGTGTCGAATCTGGGCAATTACGGGGTTGAAATGTTCACGCCGGTCATCAACCTCCCGCAGGTGGCCATTTTGGGCGTGAACACCATCGTTCCCCGCCCAAAAGACCTGGGCAACGGGGTATATGCTTTTGTTCCTTACCTGGGGCTCAGCCTTACATACGACCACCGGGCCCTCGACGGCGGCGAAGCAACCCGCTTTGTGAAACAGGTGGCCATAGAAATTGAAAATCTGGAATTTGATGTATAACGCCAACCCTAATCCTCTGGGGTAGGCACTACCTGTAACGAAGATTTGAGCAATTAAATAATTACTGAAATGAACGATAATAACAATAACACACGCTCCCAATCTCCCCCTTTAGGGGGCGGGGGGGTTGATCTCGCCATCATCGGAGCCGGCCCTGCCGGTTATGTAGCAGCCGAACGGGCTGGTGCCAAAGGACTGAAGGTCGTCCTCTTCGAAAAAAAGGAAGTGGGCGGCGTATGTTTAAACGAGGGTTGCATCCCAACCAAAACTCTGTTGTACAGCGCAAAATTATACGACAATGCGCGTAATGCCGAAAAATACGGTGTGTTTGCCCACGACGTGCAGTTCGATTTTTCCAAAATGATGGCCCGGAAAAACAAAGTGGTGAAGAAACTGGTCGGTGGAATTAAGGCGAAAATGAAAACCGAAGGGGTCGAAACCGTTGCCGGTGAAGCATTCATTGAAGGCCGTACCGGCGAAGGGATAAAAATAGTATCGGGCAACCAGGCTTATCAGGCCAAAAACCTGCTGATTTGTACCGGTTCCGAGGCCATAGTCCCGCCCATACCCGGACTGGATCCTGCCGCAGAAAACATCCTGACCAACCGGGAAATACTTTCGCTCAGCGAAAAACCCGAATCGCTGGTCATTATCGGGGGCGGCGTGATCGGGATGGAGTTTGCCAGCTTCTTTAATTCCCTGGGAACAAAGGTGACGGTTGTGGAAATGCTTCCTGAAATCCTGACCGGTATGGATCCCGAAATGAGCGCGATGCTCCGCGATCTGTACACCAAAAAAGGAGTGGTTTTCAACCTGAATTCCAAAGTGACCGAAGTAAAAGGAACGGAAGTTGTGTTTGAAAAGGATGGTGAAAAGCACACGGTTTCGGGCGAAAAAATCCTGCTTAGTGTTGGCCGTCGCCCGGTAACGAAGGGCATTGGCCTCGAAAATATCGGCGTTGAGCTATTTAAGGGCGGCATTAAGGTCGATGAAAAGATGCGTACCAATATCCCCAACGTGTTTGCAGCCGGCGATGTTACCGGCTTTTCCTTATTGGCCCACACGGCCAGCAGGGAAGGCGAGGTGGTGGTGAACAACCTGACCGGCCGCCCCGATCGCATGCGCTATCAGGCCATTCCGGGGGTTGTATACACCAATCCCGAATTCTCGGGCGTGGGGCTGACCGAAGAAAGCGCCCGCGAAAAGAAAATCGAATACCGTGTTGCCTCACTGCCCATGGCCTATGCCGGCCGTTTCGTGGCCGAAAATGAAGGCGGCAGTGGATTGTGCAAAGTGCTTGTCGGAGCCCGCTACGGCGAAGTGTTGGGCGTGCACATGCTGGGAAACCCATCCAGCGAAATGATCTATGGCGCCGCCATGGCCATCGAAGCCGAATGGACCTTGAAAGAACTGGAAGAGGTGGTTTTTCCCCATCCTACAGTGAGCGAGATAATTAAAGAGACCGTGTTTTCTTTTTGGGAAAGCAATAGAAAGCAATAGAAAGCAGTAGAAAGCAGTAGAAAACAATTGCTTTCAATCGTTTTCAATTGTTTTCAATAATAATTCGTAAATAATAATTTCCAGGGATATGCCTAAAAATCAGTTTATCAATCCAGCAGAAGTACGAAAACAGGGCGAAGTAAACTTTCAGCCCATTCCCGTAAATCAATACCAAAAAACCGTTTCCGAAGAGCGAGGAAATTTCTCCGATGAGGAATTGAAACGTATTTACCACGATATGGTGTTGATCCGGGAATTCGAAACCATGCTCAACCAGATCAAAATTGCCGGCGAATACAATGGGATACCATACAACCACCCGGGGCCGGCTCATTTATCGATTGGTCAGGAATCAGCCGCTGTCGGGATGGCTTTTACCCTCACGGTGGATGATTTTATTTTTGGGTCGCACCGGAGTCATGGCGAAATCCTTGCCAAGGGTTTGAGCGCTATTGCCCGGCTGGATGACGCTGCTTTGATGCAGATTATGGAATCTTTCTTCGACGGGGAGATTCTTTCCATCGTGAAGGTCGGATTCGAAGGTTCGGTAAAAGGCCTGGCCCGACGCTTTTTGACCTATGGCACCCTGGCCGAGATTTTTGCCCGCCGAACCGGCTTCAACAAAGGCTTGGGGGGAAGTATGCATGCTTTTTTCACTCCCTTCGGCGTTTATCCCAACAACGCCATTGTGGGTGGCAGCGGCGATATTGCCGTGGGCGCGGCCCTCTTTAAGAAGGTGAACCGGAAACCCGGGCTTGTGGTGGCCAACATTGGCGATGCCTCAATGGCCTGCGGGCCGGTTTGGGAAGGAATCAGCTTTGCTGCCATGGATCAGTTCACCGAATTGTGGGAAGGCGACATGAAAGGCGGGCTCCCGGTAATTTTCAACATCATGAACAACCAGTACGGAATGGGCGGACAAACCTGCGGCGAAACCATGGGCTACGGCATTGCTGCCCGCATTGGCGCCGGGGTGAATCCCGATCAGATGCACGCCGAGCGGGTTGATGGGTACAACCCCCTGGCCGTAATCGATGCCTACCGGAGAAAACGAACGATCATTGAAGAAAAAAGAGGCCCGGTGCTGCTCGATGTCCTGACCTATCGCTTCTCAGGCCATTCCCCTTCCGACGCTTCTTCGTACCGCTCGAAGGAAGAGCTGGAAGCCTGGCAAAAGCAGGATTGCATTGCGGGCTACGGAAAACAACTCGTCGATGCAGGCCTGGCAACACCGCAGGAACTGGATGCGGTATGGGACGATATAAAAGTATTGATAAGCGAAACGTTGACGCTCACCATCGACGACAAAGTTTCTCCCCGCATGGACCTGCAAAAAGATCCCAACCGGATCGGGGAGATGATTTTTTCCAACCGTTCCGTCGATGCGATGCTCGACGGAAAGCCGGAGGTAAACCATCCCATGGAAGAAAATCCACGGGTACAGCAAATTGCCCGTAAGGAACGTTTTGCTTTCGATGCCGAAGGAAAACCGTTTTCGAAAATGAAACAGTACCAGCTGCGCGACGGGATCTTCGAGGCCATCATCGACCGGTTTTACAAGGATCCGAGCCTAATTGCTTACGGGGAGGAAAACCGCGATTGGGGCGGTGCCTTTGCCGTGTATCGCGGACTTACCGAAGCCTTGCCCTATAATCGTTTGTTTAATTCACCCATTTCGGAGGCCTCTATCGTGGGAACGGCCATCGGTTATGCCATGTGTGGCGGAAGGGTGATCCCCGAAATCATGTATTGCGATTTTCTGGGGCGCAGCGGCGACGAGGTGTTCAACCAGTTGCCCAAATGGCAGGCCATGAGCGGAAACATGCTGAAAATGCCCCTCGTGCTGCGCGTTTCTGTCGGATCGAAATACGGGGCTCAACACTCGCAGGACTGGACCTCGCTGGTAGCCCATATTCCCGGGTTGAAGGTGTGTTTCCCGGCTACACCCTACGATGCAAAGGGTTTGATGAACACTGCCCTCCAGGGAACCGACCCGGTGGTGTATTTCGAAAGCCAGCGGATTTACGACGTGGCCGAACACTTTCACAAAGGCGGAGTTCCTGAAGGATATTACGAAATTCCGCTGGGCGAACCGGATATCAAGCGAGAAGGAAAGGATATTACGTTCCTTACTGTGGGCGCAACCCTTTACCGGGCGCTGGAAGCAGCGAATATACTGGAAGAAAAATTTGGTCTGAGCGCCGAAATCATCGATGCCCGCTCTTTGGTGCCCTTCAATTACGAACCGGTTATCGAATCGGTGAAAAAAACCGGAAGGATTCTCATTGCCGGCGATGCCAACAGCCGGGGTTCGTTTCTGAACGATTTTGCCCGGAATATTGCCGAACTGGCTTTCGATTACCTCGACGCTCCCCCGGTGGTGGTGGGTTCCCGCAACTGGATTGTGCCGGCCTACGAACTGGAAGATGCCTTCTTCCCGCAACCGGGCTGGTTCCTCGATGCCATTCACGTAAAAATACTTCCACTGAAGGATTACATCCCCGGACAAAATTTTACTGATCTGGAACAAATCCGACGTGCAAAAACAGGGGTGTAACCCCCCAGCCCCCTAAAGGGGGGGTGAAACTACAAGATTTGGAGATTGGAGCATTTAGTGAATAATAAGATGAACGATAGCAACAATAACGTAGATAGTGAAAAGTCCCCTTTAGGGGATTTAGGGGTTGATAGTAACAATAACCTAGATACCTTCCCCCCTTTTAGTAGGTTGGGGGGTGATGGTTGGGGGGTGAAAGTCAACGCCCATCTGCATACCCCCTATTCCTTTTCCGCCTTTGAGAGCATCGGGCAGGCGCTCGACCTGGCGCTTGCCGAAGGAGTACAGGTGGTTGGGATCAATGATTTCAATACAACAGAAGGCTACAACGAATGGGCATTCGAATGCCGGAAACGAAAGCTTTTCCCTTTATTCAACATTGAGTTCATCAGTTTAAACAAACAGGACCAGGACAACGGGATCCGGGTAAACGATCCGAACAATCCGGGGCGAACCTACCTGAGCGGGAAAGGATTGTCGTTCCCTTTTCAACTCGATGATCCCTGGCTGTCAAAAATGAATGCCGTCAGGGAAGAATCGAACCGGCATGTGCAAAAAATGAGCGCTAAACTGAATGAACTTCTGCGGGAGACCGAAGCCCCGTTTATCCTTTCTTTTGAAGACGTAAAAACGACCTTCACAAAGGGAAACATCCGTGAACGGCATTTGGCAAAAGCCCTCCGGATAAAGGCGGCAGAATACAATCCTACACCAGCTGGACAGAAAAAGTTATATGAGAAAATATTTGGAGGGAAACCCTTAAAAAGCGCCGTAGACGATCCGGCCGCCCTGGAAAATGAAATCCGTGGCAACCTTTTAAAAGCGGGAGGCGCTGCCTTTGTGCCCGAACAACCCGAGGCCTTTCTCGATATGGAGGATGTTCGCCAAATCATCCTTCATGCCGGCGGAATCCCAACGTATCCTTTTCTGGCCGACTTTGGGCAAAGAGAATTTACCGGTTTTGAGAATAACCTTGAAATGGCCGTCCGTATTCTGAAAGAGAGAGGCTTTGCCTCCGTCGAATTTATACCCTCGAGGAATAGTATAGAGGTGCTGGAAGAATATGCCCGGTATTGCTGGCAACAAGGCCTGATTGTGACCTTTGGCACCGAGCACAATACGCCCTCGCTTGATCCGCTGGAAGTGCTGGTCCAGAAAAACCACCCGTTATCAGCGGAAATGCAGGAGATCAATTATAAAGGTACCTGTGTGATCGCGGCGCATCAGCACCGGGTTGAACAGGGAAAGGAAGGTTACCTGAACCGGTACGGAAAACCCGATTGGAACCGGATCGACGAATGGATCCGGCAGGGCGATTCCCTTATTCAGTCGCTTATTCATTCATAGAGAGATGTGATATGGGTACGAACGGATTTTTGTAAATTGGAACGGCAATGGTAAAACAAATGTCCCATGAATAATATTCCGAAACCCGGGCTGGAACATCTGGCATTGTCCGGATTGGGATTGCTGGTGCTTGCCTCCTGCCAAACAAAGACACACCCATCAGCCGGGGGGAAAGGCAGTAACCCGAACATCGTGTTCATCCTGGCCGACGATTTGGGTTATGGCGATTTGGGTTGTTATGGCCAAAAGCATATACCTACTCCGAACATCGACCAGTTGGCCCGTGAGGGAATGCTTTTCACCAGTCACTATGCCGGCTCGACGGTTTGTGCCCCCTCCCGTTCGAGTTTGTTCACCGGCTTGCACACCGGGCATACCTTCATCCGGGGCAACCGGGGGGTCGAACCCGAAGGGCAGTACCCGCTCAAAGCTGAAATCCTCACCCTGGCCGAGGTGCTGAAAGCCTCCGGATACGTGACGGGTGTTTTCGGAAAGTGGGGGCTGGGCCCCGTCGGATCGGAGGGAGATCCCAACCGGCAGGGCTTTGATACCTTCTTTGGCTATGCCTGCCAAACCCTGGCCCATAACTATTACCCCGGGCATTTGTGGCAAAACCAGGAAAAAATCGTGCTCGACGAGAATTATCCCGACCAAAAGGGGGCCTATGCACCCATCCGCATCCACGAACAGGCGCTTTCTTTTATAAGAGATCACAAAGACACAAGCTTCTTTCTTTTTTACCCCACCACCATTCCCCATGCCGAACTGATTGCACCCGATTCCTGTATGGATAAATTCCGGGGGATGTTTTTGCCCGAAAAGAGTTACCAGGGAACCGATTCGGGCGAACGCTTCCGCAAAGGGCCGTATGCATCGCAGGAAGAATGCCATGCAACATTTGCAGCAATGATCAGTCTGCTCGACCAACAGGTGGGGGAAATACGGGCTATGCTCAAAGAACTGGGGCTTGCCGAAAACACGCTGATTGTATTTACTTCCGATAACGGGCCCCACCGCGAAGGGGGCGCCGATCCCGATTACTTCGACAGCAACGGCCCCTTCACAGGCTACAAACGCGATTTGTACGAAGGGGGCATCCGGGTTCCGATGATCGCAGCCTGGCCGGGTACAATTCCTGCCCAATCGACATCGCAGCATGTTTCGGCCTTTTGGGATTTTTACCCCACTTTTTGCGAACTCGTGGGCGCCCAGGCCCCAAGCGATGTGGATGGAATTTCGTTTTTACCCGAACTGATCGGGGGAAAGCAGGAACAACACGATTTTTTGTACTGGGAATTTCATGAGCAGGGGGGGAAACAGGCCGTCCGGCTGGGAAAATGGAAAGGGATCCGCCGTAACATGGATCGAAACCCCGAAGCCCCTGTCGAACTTTACAATCTGGAAATCGATCCCGGTGAAGAACAGAACTGTGCCGAAGTACATCCCGAAATCGTTGCAGAAATGGTCCGGATCATGAAAGACGAACACCAAACTTCCGAAGTCTTTCGCTTTGGATATGAAAAAAATGAATTCGAAAAAGAAAGTGATCGAATAAAATAAGCTATTGAAATTCATGCAAAAAGAAATCCAACAACTCATCGACATTTCCCGCTATTATGGCCGAAACAAAGAGATGGTCATTGCCGGTGGGGGCAACACTTCGTTTAAAACTCCGGAAAAACTGTGGATTAAAGCCAGTGGTTTTGCTTTGTCGTCTATTGCTGAAGAGGGCTTTGCCTTGCTCGACCGGGCGAAACTGAACAAGCTGTCGGTCAAAACATACAGCTCCGATCCCTTCGAACGGGAGCGTCAAATCAAGGACGACCTGTCGGATGCCAACCTGACAAAAGACCGGCGTCCCTCGGTCGAAACGTCGTTGCACAACCTCATCGACTATCCCTTTGTGATCCACCTCCACCCGACAAAGGTAAACGCCGTAATGTGTGGCAACGATGTTGCGCATTGGGTAGAGCCGTTGTTTGGTGCCGACGCTTTATACGTACCTTATACCGATCCCGGTTATATCCTTTTTAAAGAGGTGGAAGCAAAAATCAGCGTGTACCGAAAGGAAAAAGGCTGCGATCCGAAAATTATTCTGCTCCAAAACCACGGCATCTTTGTGAGCGCCGATACAACGGAAGAAGTGATGGAAATTTATGCATCCATTATGGGCCGTATTGAAGAAGCCCTGAAGTTTCCCCTTCCGGATGGAGAAAAAGAAATCAGCGAGCGGGCCGACGAAGTTATCCCGGCGATCCGGGCGCTCGTCTCTTCCAGGGGGATGAAAATTCTGAAGGTGAAAAACAGCGGGTTGATCGGGCATTTTGCCAAAAACCGGGATTCGTTCCAGAAAATCAGCAAGCCGTTCACCCCCGATATCATCGTATACTGTAAATCGGTTTTTCTCTATCTTGACCGGGTGGAAACAGCCCGGGAAACCCTGGATCAGTTCCGCGAAGAATACACAAAATTTGTCTCGGAGAATGGATTTGACCCGAAGATTGTGGTCATTAAAGACCTGGGCGTTGTGGCCATTGGCGACCATGCCGCCCAGACCGAAATCCTGCACGATGTCTTTAACGATCTGATGAATATCTCCTGGTTGTCGGAATCGTTTGGCGGACCGCATTTTATGACCCCAGGGCAAATCCGTTTCATCGATACCTGGGAGGTGGAAAACTACCGGCGGAAGGTTTCGGCCGGATCTTCATCGGGAAAAATCGACAACAAAATTGCTATTGTGACCGGAGCCGCCCAGGGCTTTGGTGAAGGAATCGCCCGCATTATGAAGCAAAACGGCGGCAATATTGTGGTAGCCGATTTGAACGAAACCGTTGGGCAGGAAACCGTTCGGTCGATGAACCAGGAAAGCGGTACCAGCAGGGCTCTTTTTGTGAAAACCAATGTAACCGATATGGATTCCCTCAGAAACCTGGTCCACCAAACCGTATGCGAATTTGGCGGTTTGGATGTATACATCAGCAATGCAGGTATTCTCCGGGCAGGCGGACTTGAAGAGATGACCCCGGAAAACTTCGATATGGTAACAAAAATCAATTATAGCGCCTACTTTTATGGTGTTAAGGCTGTTGCGCCGGTAATGATGCTTCAGAACCGGTATCGGGAAAACGGCTATGCCGATGTGATCCAGATCAATTCAAAATCGGGCTTGTCGGGCAGCAAAAAGAATTTTGCCTATGCCGGAAGTAAATTCGGCGGCATCGGGCTCACCCAGTCGTTTGCCCTGGAATTGGCCCCGTATCGGATTAAGGTAAATGCCATTTGCCCGGGCAATTTTTACGAGGGGCCTTTATGGAGCGATCCGGAAAATGGGCTCTTTGTGCAATACCTGAAAGCAGGAAAAGTGCCCGGTGCCAAAACCATCGACGATGTTAAAGCGTTTTACTTATCCCAGGTGCCGCTGGGAAAAGGATGTACCCCTGCCGATGTTGCCAAGGCTGTTTTTTATGCCATCGAACAGGAAAACGAAACCGGCCAGGCCATTCCGGTAAGCGGAGGGCAGATTATGTTGAATTAATTAACTACCGCAAAGACGCAAAGACGCAAAGGAGAAAATGTAGCGTCTTAGCGGTAAACACATATGAAATGGAAACAAAAGCTGTACGATTATACGGCAAAAAGGACCTTCGCCTCGAAGCGTTTGAGCTTCCTGCGATAACCGACGACGAGATTTTGGCGAAAGTGGTTTGCGACAGTCTCTGTATGTCGAGTTACAAAGCCGCCACACAAGGGCCGGATCACAAGCGTATTCCGGACAATGTAGCCGAAAACCCGATCATTATTGGTCATGAGTTTGCCGGAGAGATTCTCGAGGTGGGCGAAAACTGGAAGCACAAGTACCGTCCCGGTCAGAAATATTCCATTCAGCCGGCCATTTATTACGAAGACGGACCGGTGGGTATTCTGAGCGCTCCCGGCTATTCGTATCCCTATATTGGGGGCGATGCCACGTACGTCATTATTCCGAAGGATGTGCTCGTGCAGGATTGTTTGCTGGTATACGACGGTCCGGGCTATTATCCGGCATCGCTGGCCGAACCGTTGAGTTGCGTGATTGGTGCCATGCATGCGAATTACCATACCACCCCGGGCTCATACATCCACAAAATGGAGATCGTCGACGGGGGTAAAATGGCCATCCTGGCCGGCGTTGGACCCATGGGGCTGGCGGCCATCAATTTTGTCATCCATCGCAGCGACCGGAAACCCTCGCTGTTGGTGGTGACCGATATTGATCAAACCCGCCTCGACCGGGCAGCCGAAATCTACCCGGTGGAACTGGCTCGTACCAACGGCATCGAACTGGTGTACCTGAATACCCGAAATCTGGAAGACCCGGTAAAAACCCTGCGCGATAGGATCGGAGGTTACGGCTACGACGATGTCTTCGTCTTTGCGCCGGTGGCACCGGTAATTGAACAGGGCGATGCCCTGCTTGCATTCGATGGTTGCCTGAATTTCTTTGCCGGCCCATCGGATACCAACCTGAAGGCAAGGATGAATTTCTACAACGTTCATTATGCCTATACCCACCTGGTGGGTACCTCGGGCGGAAACACCGACGATATGAAAGAAGCCCTGGACATTATGAGCCGTGGCCTCGACCCGGCAGGGCTGGTTACCCACATCGGTGGCTTGAACGCGGTACCTGAAGCCACCCTTCATTTACCCGAAATCCCGGGTGGAAAAAAACTAATCTACACCCATCTCGACATGCCGCTCACTCCGCTAACCGATTTTGCCGAAAGGGGCAAAACCAATCCGGTATTTGCAAAGCTGGCTGAAATCTGTTGGGAACATAAGGGATTATGGAGTGTTGCGGCTGAAAAATACCTGTTGGAAAATGCCCGCCGCTTGCAGTAAAGGCTGTTGTTAAAAAGTGTCATTCCGAGAGTTGACCCCAAAACTTCAGGGCATATTGCTTATATGACAGTTGAAAAAGTTGTCATTCCGATCCGCCGGTTGGCGGAGAGGAATCCCTTGTTACATGAGATCTCTCACTCTGTATAGTCCCGAAAGCTGACGGGATCGAGATGACACAGAAGACGAAGGCTCTCTGGCCGCAATCTGTCTTAGGTAGACCCCACCCAAGAATATTTAGCCACAATGTGAAAATGACAGGGATATGGCGCACTGGCGGATTTCCTTTACCCCGGCATTTATGCCGGAGTTTCGGGGTAGAACAAAATACACCCGGCCACCCCGATAGAAGCAATCGGGGCCCCAAGAAAGAGTGATGCACTTGTATGGCCGGAAGGCAGAATTTTTGTAAAAATGAGATATTGTGCATTTGTTTCGCATACAGAATTTTATGCAATTCTGTCATAAGTAACGCAGTAGGGAATCTCTTCAAGTACAGAAAGAAGGTTAGTGCTTTTTTGGGGTTATTGAAAATTTTCCTTCTGCATTCTTTGGATTTGATTGAAAAAATCAATCAAAATTTATTGACTCTTTTAAGTTGATACACGGATATCCCTTCTATCTTTGTGCGTCCAATTCATTCAACCAATTATGAAACAGCTCGACATAAATTGGATGCACCCGGCGGTGCAAATCACAAAGATTATCGGTCGGATATACCGAAACGGCATGACCACTACTTCGGGGGGCAATGTATCCATCCTCGATCAAAACGGCGATATCTGGGTTACCCCGTCGGGCATCGATAAAGGCACGCTTCGCCCGTCGGATATCGTTTGTGTTAAAGCAAACGGAAAAACCGAAGGGAAGCATAAGCCTTCGTCGGAGTTTCCATTTCATAAAGCGATATACGAGACCCGTCCCGATATCAAAGCCGTGATCCACGCACATCCCCCGGCGCTGGTCTCGTTCAGCATCGTGCGTGAGATCCCCGATACCAACATCATTCCGCAGGCGAAATACATTTGTGGTCCCATTGGCTACGCACCTTACGAACTGCCCGGAAGCGAGGCATTGGGGCAAAATATTGCCGATG
>DAIMEA010000003.1:0-29191 GCA_036725585.1 Prolixibacteraceae bacterium
GTTTTGTTTTCTGGTTGTCGACTTGTTCACCTTTGATCTCGGCTTGCACGTTTTCAATTTCTCCTAATGAATGCTCGAAAATATGGCCGAGAATGTTCACATCGACATCGGTTTCAAAGTCGTATTGGCTTAAACGCAGGGTGTGTTCGTGTAAAATATCGTCGTCGATTGCAATATTGTCTAGTATTTCATCGGGTGCAAAGAGTCCACCGTTGTACGCGAAAATGTCGTACTTCTTGCCTTTAAAGCCCGTGTTCATGTAACCGAAATACTTTTTGAAACGGTCGTACAACGGGATGTACTCGTCAAGTTCATCTTTTAGGGTTGTCCATTGTTTTACAATCTCGCTAATCGAGTTTGGTGGCAATAACAAACGGTCTTCGGCAAAGAAGATAAACAAAAACCTGTCGAGTAATTTTTGGGTCTTTTTGAAAAGCAATAGCTTATCAGTGTCGGGGTTGTTTTTTACCAGGTTGTTGTAAATAGCTTCCCTGAATTTTGAGTAATCGGCGTATAATTTTTTGGTGATGTTCTCTTCCTGTAAAACCGATGACTCTTTGATTTTTAAAGGTAAATCGGATAGGAGATTTTCTTTCTCAAGGCAAAGCCAGAGTAATGAAAACTGTTCCCGCGAAAGGTTGAATAAATTAAAGTCGAGGTGATCGACAGCGTTTTGTATGTAAAACCGAAGTTTCTCGAAGTTTGAAGTGATTACGTATTTGCATTTGGGGTGGTGGTTTTTATATCCGAATGCCTGTGCTTCGATTGAATCGAGGTCGGTTGTATTGGTTGATTTTAATTCGATAACTGCGTGAACATCTTCTCCTTTTAGAACTGCACCATCGGCTTTTTTACTGTTAGCAATGTTTTTTAACTCGGTTGTCAGGTTGAAATCCGGTTCGGGATTCAGTGTATATCCAAGAATTTTAACAAAAAGCTCGCGTAAAAATCCCTCCTGAAATTGTTCCTCTTTTGAATTGCGAATGTTTTCCTGTCGTACCGAGTTGCCAAAATACTCCTGAAATTGGGCATATTTATAATTGATTAAATCGGCGTCGAGGTCGTTTAAGTACTTCTTTTCAACAGATTTCTGAAATAAGGCCATGTTGGTTAGGTTTTCTTAACAGCTCAAATATAGCAAAAAGGCACTGGTGCGCGGGCAATAAAACAGCTCTTTTGCAAGCCGAAGCGTAGCATGTGTGAGAGGGCTTGCGAATGTGCTGTTTTTAGTGTGGGGCGATTGTTTGAAATACTGTCCAAAATAATAATTATTCGCAGAATTAACATAAAAGGTACTCATATATATTTCATATTTGCCCCTTAGGGCAAAAGCGCGAGGGGAAAAATAAATTTTATCAAGTTTGCAGTATTGTTTCTTCAAAGGTTGTCTGTCGTTTTATTTGTGGATAAAATTTGGTAGAAATTATCAAGTTATTATAGGCTTACTTTATCGCGTCAACCTGGTTGCCAACGACAGTCTGTCTAAAAACCCTTTCCGGGAGCAAAAATCCCGGCTTCGTTTCGGGCATTTTTACGCTGCCCGTGAAAAATAGCGATAATTTTCTGTTTTTATTTCAAAGTAGCGTTATTCTACAAATACTATTTTTTCGGTCAGCACCACATCGTCTCTTGAAATAGAACAGATATAGGTTCCCGGCTTAACGGCCCTCCCATTTTTTCTTTTGGCATCCCAAACAACCATGTTGTCGCCTGTTTTTAAATTGATCTCAACCCACAAGGCAATCAGTTTGCCCGATGCATCATAGATCCGGAATGTTGCATGGCCTTCCTTTTTCATCGAAAATGAAATGCATACCTGCTCGCGCGAAGGATTTGGGTAAATTTTCAATGCCGGGTTTACATTTATCTCTTTTACTTCAGAAACTGATGAAATTGAACCGGCGTTATCGATGGAATAGGAAAACGATACATCTCCGTTTTTAAAAGAATCTGTTTCGTCTTTGGGAAGAACTGCATTTACAAAATCAACGGTTACTTTCTCTGTAGTTACCTCAACCCGCAGGTGTCCCGAACCTTTTAAGATCGTTCCGGTGTACGCATCGGCATTCTCCATAACGCCCAATTGGTACGACGAATCGCTGGGCATGGGAACCGTTTGATAAATAATACCATCCACCTCTTCCTGTGCATACAAATGACTGTGTCCTTCGAAGAATATGTTCACCTTGTTTTTAACCATCAACGGATGAATGGGCATTTCCCAACCCGGACGGTTTTCGGTAAACGTCCATTTTGTACCGTCTTTGTCGTAGCCACCCCATTCATAGCCTTTCGCCAGCAAAGCGCCGCCGCGGTTTTCGCCCATAATCTGGTGCATAAAAACGAATTTAAAACTGGCATTGCTTTGTTCCAGTGTTTGTTTGAGCCAGTCATACTGATCTTTCCCTATAGTCCAGTCCCAGTTTCGTGGTTTGGCGTTGGCCGTATAATACCGATAGGCGTCGAGTACAACAAACAAGGCATCGCCCCATTCCCATGCATAATAATTCTCAGGATAATCCATTCCATATTCTTCCCGGTTTGAATTGCCGGTATAAAAATCATCGGGGAAAGGATTCGGGTAATACAATTTTCGCGATAAGGTTCCCCATACACCAAGGTTTTCAGGCGGTGTTTGCAGCAGGTAATAACCACTTTCGCCTTCGTGATTGCCCAAACAAAAAAACAGAGGAACCGAGTGGCATACCCTGCCAAAATATTCACGGTTATCGAGGTGCAGCTGGTTGATTTCTTCCTGTGTAATGGTGAACGGATTATGGTCATCGCCAAAGGTATCACCCATGTCTATCATGAAATCGGGCTTGTCGGCCATTTGGTTGTCCAATGCAATTTCCCAAAGCGGGTGATAGCACTTTTTATCGTACGGATGCGGGTCGGCTTCGATCACAAAGGTGAATGAACTCTCCCGGCTTCGCTGGGTATGAAAATGGTGATATTCGCCATACTGAAAGTTCCCCGAGTTAACCTTTCGATAAGCCGTCCGGTAAATGTATTCCGAATCTTTATTTAAACCTTCGATAACCATTTCACCAACATTTTTACGAAACGTAAACAGGGTATCGGTGTACATCATTTTTGTTTCACCAGCCAGAGCATATTCACAGAAAAATTCGGTTGAATCGTTAAACACTACATTTAGTGTCACTGAATGGTCGGTTGGACGGCTAAGTATTTCATTTATTTGACCCTGTGCTATTGTGTTAATTAATACAAGAACCAGGCTTATAATGAGTGTGCTTCGTATCATTTTAAATCACAATTTTAATCGTATTTCTTTTTTGTCCCGACTGTATTACCAGAAGGTAAATTCCTTTATTCAGGTTGTTGTCAAACGCTATCCTGTTGTTTCCTTGTATTAGGTCTCCATCGAACAATTTTCCAATGCTTTTGCCATCTGAGCCAATCAGCGAGATGCTTGCATTCATTGTTGCCGGAGCGTTCAGAATGATGTTATCGTTTGAAACATATGCCTGAAACTTTCCTGAAATGTTCTGCTTAACAACTGTGCTTATATTTGATCCATTCGGTTTCACATAATAGGTATGTCTGATCTGGCCATTTACCAAACCCTTTTTTTCGTTGTCGACATGGTATGCCCCAACGTAATCGATCCTGGCACTGTCGCCTTCAACGGTCACTTGCAAATGTCCTGAGTTGGGCAAAATAACACCCGATTTGTACCCATAGTTTTCAGCATCGTTGGCGGCAGTGTAGCCGGGAAATGAAGGTTGCGGTACTTCCTGGTAAATGATGCCATCCTTTTCCTGTTTGGCATAAAAATGGTCGTGCCCGTGAAAATAGATCTGAACCCCATTTTCAACCATCAGCTGGTGCAAGGGTTTTTCCCATCCGGGGCGGTTGGTGCTAAATCCATCCGTGCCATCAGCATTTTTTCCACCCATTTCGTAGTAATCAGCAAATTCAACACCACCTCTGCCACTATCATCGCCTCCAACCAACTGATGCGCAAACACAAATTTGTATTTTGCGTTGCTTTCCTTCAGTGTTTGAGCAAACCAGTCGTACTGTTTTTTCCCAAGCGTGAAGCACCACGGATTGCTGCTTCGCTGATAGGTGTAACCATATACATCGAGCACAACAAAGAGGGCATCGCCCCAGTTCCATGCATAATAATTCTCGCGCAGGCCAACACTTTCAACGCTGTCGCTTCCGGTATAAAAATCGTTTGGTACCGGTGCCGGATAATATTTTTTGCGAATAAGGGTGGTCAGGTCGAAAATTTCATCGCGCCAGCGTAATTCACCTTCGTGATTTCCGTTTACCAGGAACAAAGGCATCGATTGACAGGTTTTGTCCCAAAAATGCCGGTACAACAGGTTTCGTTGTTCAACGTAATACTCATCCACAATTGGGAATTTTTCGGTCAGAAAGTTATCACCAAGGTCGATCAGAAAATCGGGCTCCAGGTTGGATGCATTTTGCAGCATGTTCCGGAAAGTTACATAATTGGAGCTTTCATCAAGATGCGGGTCGGCTTCCACAGCAAACGAAAAGCCTTCCCCTTTGCTGCGTTGCGTGATGAAATTTCCTTTCGTGGATGCGGTAAAATGGATATCGCCCGGCTTTTTGTAAAACAATTCGTAGTAGTAAGGTGTATTTGCAGTTAATCCGTCGATGGTAATTTCAATGGGGTCGCCTGCCTGAAAAGATTGCGTGCCGGTTTGTTGAACTAATTCATTTTCCGTAGTTCCAAACGCAATGTACGCTGATAATGCTTTATCTGAAACGGCATTGAAAACAACGGAATGATCGGTTGGGATTCCCAATAAACCCGGAGTGATTAAATCGTTGTAATACCGAATTTCGATTTTATACAACGAAGTACCGGCAGTAACAAACAGTACGTTTTGATACTTTCCGCCAAAGCAGAGGTTGCGCACTTTAACCTTCTTCGGAAAGGTTACTATTCCAATTTGACTGGCCTCCTTATCGAATATACGGATGCCACCATCGCCAAATGCCACAAACAAATTCCCGTAGACATCGGCTGTTAACCCATCAATTTCACCTGCATCGTCGAGCTTGACAAATACTTTCTTGTCTTGCGAAAAGTCTTTAATGACCGTTTCATCGCGAAAAAAATAGGTGTAAATGGTGTTGGTTGAACTTTCGTTGACATACAAGGTCCGCCAATCGGAAACAAAGGTTAAGCCGTTTGGGCTTATCAATGTACTGTCGAGTAACACCGGGGTTTCCGAATTGTAGGGAATGCAATATAATCCTTGAAAACTTAGCTCCTTTTTATCGGGTGATACGCCATAATCGGGATCGGTAAAATAGATCGATCCGGTATAACTTAAGGTTACATCGTTTGGGCTGTTTAATCGTTTTCCCAAATAGGTTGAAACGATGGATGTAAGATTCCCCTGTTCGTCCATACGCGCAATATCGTGGGCTGTATGCCGGCACACTACAAAGTCGTTGGTTTTGGCACAGGCAATCCCGTTTGAGTTTTCAGCGGGGTAAACCAAGGTATCCAGACCTCTCGTTTCGCTCCATTTGTAAAGTACATTGCCCGAAACATCGCTGAATACCACATACCCATTGGGATGCCATGCCGGACCTTCGGTAAATTGCATTCCGGTTGCAATTTCAACAGGAACAAGATTATCGAAAATGCCTGCAAATGCATGGTTCAAAATACCCGACAGGATAATGATCTGAACGATGACCTTCTTCATCGATACCAAGATTAAATGTTACTTAAAAAAGCTGTCGGTATTTGGTAATTCGGGTTCAGTAATCTCTTTCGAATACAGAAAAGCAGTATCGGGTTTACATGGGAAATCGTCCAGCTCACGCAACCAAATCAAGGTATCCTTCTGTTGTTGGGTAAGTGTCCGGGCTACTTCAACAAACTGGTCGGCCATGGTGTAAATATAATTGCCATCGAGCTCGCCGTATTGAGCAGACAAGTCCAGAATTTTTTGTTTGTCGATTTCATCCTGATCCCAGAACTTACGCAGTTCCGTGGCCATATTCTCGCGCGTTGTTACTATGTTGTTTAAATCGCCCTGAACCGAGGTATAAATTCCCCTGATTTTTTGCGCCTGGGCATCATCAAGGATATTTGCCAACATGAATTTCCCTTTATCGGCGGTGGTTTCCATATCGATGGCGTATCCAGCATTGCCCATGGCCGGAGCATCTTTCATAAAAAAGCCGCCAAAATAAGTTCCCTGTCTTTCGGGGCAGAAATAGGTATCGGCCTCATGGCTGCCTAAAAACCAACTGAACATTTCGCTGGCATTGGTCATTACGTTGGTGTTCTGGTCGCGGGGGATTCCCCGGTCTTTAGGTTTTTCAGGCATTTCCCATAATTGCATGCCAATAACATTCAGTGCGTACAGATAATCTTTTTGCTCCTGGGTGAGTGATTTGATCACGGTGCTGAACGCTTTTGCCCGTCCATAACTCAACTCACCGTCGATCAGGTAAATTTCCCGCGATGCGTTTACAACCGCGTCTTTGTTTAACCGGGTTTTTCCGGCAGGAATATCGCTGTCGAGGTAGCGGTGGAATGCTTTAATCACAGGCATACGGGCATAGGCATAAGCCGAAATCAAACTGTCCTGTTGTACTGCCAGATCGATCAGAACACCCAGTTGATCGTTATCCAGCAAGTTAATCATGTGATAGGCTGCCTTGGTAAGGAAATCGGTATTGTGGCCGCCTTCATCAGGATCGTTATCCCTGAAATACTGGAATCCAAAATAGTCGGCAACCTTGCCCGGCGGATAGAACGTGGATGCGTAAAAACAACCGGTATAAAAGGCAACTCCGGAATAAGAGATCGTATTTACCTGGGCGCTGTTCGATAAGGTTTGCGCCATGTCGAACGTACGGTCGTTTTTGGGGATTGCCAATCGAACCACATCGCCATTAGACGGTTGTCCCATCCATGTTCGGGACTGAAGGTTGTTTTTGCTCACGGAAAAATGAACCCGGTCGCCGGCATTGTAGGTAAATGTTGTGGCGCTTTTTTCGGGAACATTTTCCGAATTACTGTTTATTGAAACCACTTCAGACAAGCCTGCAATCGAAAATCCAATTTTAAAATTTTGATGCAGTTCTGTTGAAATTACCTGAAGAATGCATGGCTGATTTCCAATTGTTGAAAAGGTGAAAACATTCTCACCTGTTTGCGCATTAAACCGTTGATAGGAAAGTAACCTTCCACTCATAGCATATGCGTTCACTCGTATTTGCTGCGGATAACTAACACTCGTTTCCATTCTATATTCACCGTTTGAAAAACGCAGATTTACTTTTTCCTGAGTAGATGAAAACAGGGAATTAACACCCGTTTGCCCCGATACAAAGCCTTTGGTTAAATTGATGGTATACACGGTTTCGGTTTGCGACAGATTATTTAATTGCAGCGTGCTCCCGTTTGTTTCGTTGTATACTACAATTGCATCGACCGATACTGCCTGCGTATCCTGTAAAGCACATATTTGCACCATAACATCCTGCGAAAAAGCAGGCACAGCCATCAAGGCTAATCCTAATACATTGATTAACTTCTTCATCTTCCAACCACTTTAACTTTAACCTATTACTTTTTCTTATTGTGCCCGGCTTCTTTGATTTGTTTGAGCAGATCTTTATTAAATTCCTCATCGAATTTATAGAGCTCCAATACCTTCTGAGGTGGTAGGATTTCAAGGTACTTTTTGTGGTATTTCTCGATCAACGCGGTTTGCTGAACTTTCGCATCGATATAATCGTCGGCAATCGAACGGCATTCATCCTGGCTTAAGCCCCTGGTTGAAACATTGATGTTCTTCCGCTTATTGGTTGCCAGTTCCCTTTCTTTATGAAATTCGCGAAAGACCGGCCAGAATTGCTGCGCTTCCTCAGGGGTCAGCGTTAGTTTCGATGACAAAAATTCTATCCGCTTTTCAACCACGTTCTGATACCCGGTTTGTGCCATAAGTGTAAACCAGGTTCCTAAAAGTATAATTGTGAATATTGCCTTCATTTTGCTAAATTTTTAAATTTCTGAAACTAGATTATCGTCAATAACAAATTCAATGATGTCGTCTTCGGACACCTGATTGTAGATGACTTCAAGTTTGGTGCTTTCATTCTCCTTCTTTTCGGATGGAACACTGACTCGGCCAATTATGAAGGCAACTACTACAATGGCAGCATACTTTATCACATTTAGTGAAAGTCTTTTTATTTTAAATTGAATGGAATCTTTTTGTTTGCTATTTATCTTCCTGATCATTTCATCTTTGAAATTGCGATGGAAATTTTCGGGAACCTGAAAAGGATGTTTTATTTTTTGTTCTTTTTCCATGTTATTCCGTTTTTAAAATTTCTTCAATTTTGTTTTTTGCATGATGATAGGATACTTTTAGCGAGTTCACCGAAGTTTCGAGAATTTCGGCAATGTCGTCATAACTCATTTCATCGAAGTAGCGCATGGTAAAAACACTTCGCTGGGTAACCGGCAGTTTCAATAGGGCCATTTGTAATTTCATTTGGATATCGTCTCCCGAAACGTATTCATCACTCTGCAATTTGTTTTTTAAACCTTCTTCAATGGTCATTCCTAATTCTTCGTATCGTCGTTTCTCTTTTTCTAAAAAGCGGATTGCCTCGTTGTGGGCTATGCGGTAAATCCAGGTCGATATTTTTGCTTCGCCTTTGAATGAACCCAAATTTTTCCATACCCTGACAAAGGTTTCCTGCAATACATCTTTCGTGTTGTCGTGACTGATAATAATCTTTCGCAGATACCAATAAAGCCCTTCTTCATAAGTCTCAATCAGCTCATTTATGTGATATGAAGTTGGTTTATTTCGTATCATGCAAACTCAATCTGGTTGTTTTATTTCGTCATTCAGATTACTAGACCCGATGATTGAGCAAAAGTTAAAATCAATAATTGAATTTTTGAGAAACTTTTATCAGCAAAGTTGATGAGGTTCATGAGGGAGGGAAGGTGAAAACAGCTCTTTTGCAAATTCAGATTGTGCGTTGGGTGGAGAAATTTGCGAATGTGCTTAATCACAGCATGCAGAATTTTCTTTTGCCGATGTTCTGCTTCGGTCACTTATAAGTTGTCGTTGCGGATTTCGGAGAGCGTTCTTGTCCGATAGGACGGAACTGTGAAACGAGAATCCAGCGAACGACACACCACAAACCCCGCAATGTAAGCTTCCCTAAAAAAGGGTAAGCCTACAGTACCTGTTTGCGTGTTTATACAATCTGCCCGATTTTGTTCTTGTCAAGGTTGTCCATGTCTATTTGTCAATTAATTGCTGAATCTCACTAAGATGTAAATTAAAGTGTCTCAAAAAGTCAACAATCATTGCCCTAAGAGTTATATTGCCGTATTTTGAATCTGAAATCCACACGTTATCCAATTTTTCCTGGTTTACATTTTTTACAATATGAATCCAGTGTAGATGACTATACTTCCAATGTTGTATCAAATCACTCCAATTCTCGTTCTGGTAATTTTGTATTGCAATCCATCTGTCATTATTTCCATTTGTGGCATAATTTGGAAATCTAA
This sequence comes from Prolixibacteraceae bacterium, assembly GCA_036725585.1. Taxonomy (GTDB): domain Bacteria; phylum Bacteroidota; class Bacteroidia; order Bacteroidales; family Prolixibacteraceae; genus DAIMEA01. The sequence continues at coordinate 9,575 of DAIMEA010000003.1, forward strand.
GCGGACTATCCTGATATTGTAGGTGAACAATCCGATGAATATTATTTGAAGCAGAATCCACCATGTGTCCAAGTATTTGCTTGATTGTTCTATCTTGGCTATTCCGTTTATTTATAATCGTATCTTCAGATAATTGAGTCAGCCTTAATTCCCAGTTTTCAAGCCCTTGAAAAATTCCATCAGTAACATTTGAAAATTCCATATCGATCAATTTAGGTTAAATTTATGCAGAAAGTCTCATTTTATGCCACATAAAGGCAGTCTGTCTAAAAACCCTTTCCGGGAGCAAAAATCCCGGCTCCGTTTCGGGCGTTTTTACGCTGCACGTGAAAAATAGCCATAATTTTCTGTTGTTGTTCTTAAGTAGCTCAAAATGTTTTGTTTTTCATCTTCCAGGGTCGTTTTTGGGCCAAAAACAAAGGCAAAACGGGTCCATTGTTTCATTAGCCTTCCTATCCCTTCATAACCATCAGAACGTACATTGTCATTTATTCTTCAAAAAACACAAAAACAATCCTTTAGTGCATAGAACGTGAGGGATGTAGTTCAATCCCGACATACGTCGGGACTGGGTCGTGCAGACCGCTCAGAGTCCTATTTATCAGGTGTTGTTTTTTATGAATTCTGTTTAAAAACATCAGTATATCCGACAATAAAAGAGATGTCTTCAATTTTATAAATGTTTTTTGTCGTACCGAAAAAATTGATTTGACGATATGGTTTGATTGTACTACTGTCTGTACGATAAAGCTCGATTGCCTCTTTTATTTTGAATAGGCGTTCGTAACTTATTTTTGGTTTTCCATGAGCACCAAAAACTTTATATTTTGAGTTGCTGTCCTTTATTATTTCATTGATGCTATTTACATACGCATTACAGTCGTTAATTAGTAATAATCCATTATATATCAAATCACCCGTAAAAATATACCCATTTTCATTGTCGATAATTGATATTGATTCTTTCGAATGTCCTGGAGTATATAGAATTTTAATTCTACGATTTCCTAAATCTATATCTTTCCCAACAGGGAGAAACTTACTAATTTTTAGCTTCGCTGTGCTTTTTCCCAGAGTTTCCTTATTTGTCAGATTCAGAAGACTGTCAACAGACAATTTATCTTCAATCATAGGAATCTCAGGAATTCCAATGCAGTTAAATTCATTTACGTTTCCAATGTGGTCGAAATGGAAATGTGTCAATAGCACTATTAATGGAAGATCCGTCAGAGCACGAATAGCCCTGCTGAGATTTTTATTTTTATTTTCTCCTGTTCCTGTGTCTAATAGAATAGCTTCCTTACTTCCCATTATTAAATAACAAGAGTTATTTTGCGAACTTTTTGGCTCGGATATTATGTAAGTTCTACTATCAATTTTATGTATTTTGAACCAATCATTTTTTGGGCTACTACAGCTTGAAGAGATAATCAAAAAAATAATAATACAGCATACTAGTCGTTTCATATTCAATGTCTTTCAATTGGCTTTAACGTTTGACAATATGAAACGGTTGGGTTTTCGGGCTGCGTACCTGTCCACCGACAAGAACGCTGGTGCGAGAACCAAAGCCTCGCAAACCACTGACCCCCAACTGTTTCATATTGTGTGTTGTAGGCTGGCCTTCTATCATTTATGTGTAAATCTCATATATTTTTTCACTTCATCAACATTTTTTGTAGATGTCAACATTTCCAATAGCTTAAATGCTACATCTAATCCAGTCGCAGGGCCTGTCGATGTTATTATGTTTTTATCAATCACAACATGTTTATTTTGAACGTTTACGCCAAAATCAGCAAGATAATCTCTTCCATAAATATCAGTTAAATCGTAAGTAGTCCCCATTCTCCCTTTTAAAACACCAGATTTTGCAACAGGTACCGCAGCTGCACAAACTGCTGCAATTATTTTTTTGTCTTTATCAAACTCACGTATCACATTTTGAAATCTCTCATCAAAGACATCATCATAATATCCTGAATTTTTAAATCCACCTGGAATTGCTAATGCATCGTATTCATCGAGGTTTATGTTATCAAATTCAATCTCGGGGCGAACAATTAAATTCCATTTGCATTTAATTTCAGGTCTTAGTGCTGTGGATATCATATCAACAGGTTCTTTTCCTAACTCTCTGCTCCAACCAATCACATCTGTGAATACTCCAGCTTCGTATTCTTCGAATCCTTGTGAAAGAAATAATAATACTTTTTTATTTTTCATGTTTGTCTATCGTTTGCAGATGGTTCTCAGGCTTGCTTACAACATTCTAGTCTGTTCACCAAAATTATCTTATATCGTCAAATCTATCGCGACAGGTACCCTTTTTTCTTAATACGATGAAAAATTTCCTAAAAAGACCGGATAAAGTTACAGTTTATTTAAATTACAGATCATCCATTCTTTTCGGTACAGGTTGTTGCCGGAAAGAAGTATCCGCGTGAAAAAATTCCCTTTGTTCACCTGGATTCTTTCCAAAACCTCGTTTATGAAGGGGGGTTTATGAAAAGGTTTACATTCGTGTTGCTGATAAACATGCTTTGTAATCTATAATCTATTAGCGCTTTTAAATTTTCGTAAATACAGAAATTATTTTATTTTTGAGAACGTTTACAATCATCATTTTGTCCGGGGCCATATGCTCCAGTATTGATAACAATGAAACACCGAACCTTCGTCCCTTTGGGCTTTCTGCTTATCGTGCTATGCAGCTGCACGCCAAATCCGGTGCGAACCCGGCTCGATTTCAATGCCGGCTGGAAATTCCATTCTGTCAACGATTCCCTGGCTACCCGCTGCGATTACAACGACACCGAATGGCGGATCCTGAACCTCCCGCACGACTGGAGCATCGAAGGTGCCTTCAGCAACGAACATTCGACCCGGCCCGCGGGGGGCGCCCTCCCTGCCGGCATGGGCTGGTACCGAAAAACGTTCCGGCTGGATCCATCCGAAAAAGACCGGCTCTTTTTCATCGACTTCGACGGCGTGTACCGCAACAGCGAAGTATGGATTAACGAACAACGACTCGGCAAACGAGCCTCGGGCTACATGGGCTTCCGATACGAGCTGACCCCTTTCCTGCATTTTGGCGATAGTCTCAACGTGCTTGCCGTTAAAGTCGACAACAGCCGGCAACCCAATTCGCGCTGGTATACCGGGTCGGGTATCTACCGGAATGTCTGGCTTGTTTCAACAGGAAAAGCGTATGTCGAGCATTGGGGCGTTTCGGTTTCCACACCCGAAGTATCGGAACGGGAAGCCCGGATCCGGATAGTGACCCGCGTCAGTCACCAGATGAAAGCACCGGCCGAAATCGTCCTCCGCTCAACCCTGCTTTCCCCCGAAGGCCAAAAAATCCAAAGCCAGAGCGATACCGTGACGAACGAAGCCGGCGGCGAAATGTTCATCCAGCATTTCACGCTCGAAAAGCCCGCGCTCTGGTCGTTTGCCACGCCGGTTCTTTATACCCTCCGGACCGAGATTTTCAGCCACGGCATCCCAACCGACGCGTTGGAAACCCCCTTCGGGATACGGACTTTTCATTTTGATTCTGAAAAAGGGTTCTTCCTGAACGGAGAAAACATCAAGCTAAAGGGTGTAAACAATCATCACGACCTGGGTGCATTGGGAGCCGCCTTCAACAAACGGGCTGCCGAACGCCAGCTCGAAATTCTGAAGGAAATGGGCTGCAACGCCCTCCGAACAGCCCACAACCCGCCTGCACCCGAGCTCCTCGACCTTTGCGACCAAATGGGCTTTTTCGTGATGGATGAAGCCTTTGATGTTTGGGCAAAAAAGAAAACGAAATACGATTACCACGAAGACTGGGACGAATGGCATACCCGCGATTTGCAGGACATGGTGCTGCGCGACCGGAACCATCCCTCGGTAATGGTGTGGAGCATTGGCAACGAAATCCGCGAACAATTCGACAGCACCGGCTTAAGAATCACCCCCGAACTGGTCAGGGCGGTTAAAGCCATCGATCCGGCACGTCCTGTTACCTGCGCCCTCACCGAAAACCTTCCCGGGAAAAACTTTATTTACCAAAGCGGGGCGCTCGATGTGCTGAGTTTTAACTACAAGCACCACGATTACCCCCTCCTCCCCGAACGGTTCCCGGGCGAAACCTTCATCGCCAGCGAAAACATGTCGGCCTTTGCCTCCCGCGGGGTGTATAACCAGCCGTCGGACAGCATCCGAATCTGGCCCGAAGCCTATAATGTGCCGATTAAAAATCCCAATCCCGACTATACCTGCTCGGCTTACGACCAAGTGCATGCCTACTGGGGCGCCACCCACGAAGACACCTGGAAGACCGTAAAAAAACTGGATTTCATCTCCGGGATGTTCATCTGGTCGGGCTTCGACTTTCTCGGGGAACCCGAACCCTACGGGTGGCCGGCCAAAAGCTCCTACTACGGGGTGATCGATTTATGCGGCTTCCCGAAGGATGCGTACTTTTTCTACAAGAGTGAATGGACCAACCCGGCCATGCTGCACCTCTTTCCGCACTGGAACTGGACGGTCGGCGACACCATCGATGTTTGGGCTTATTACAACCATGCCGACGAGGCTGAATTGTTTGTGAACGGGCGATCGCAGGGCATCCGGCACAAAACGGATGAAACGCTCCATGCCCTGTGGCGGGTCGGTTATTTCCCGGGTAGCATCAGGGCCATTACCCGTAAGGACGGGCAGGTTGTTATGGAAAAAGAAATCCCTACGGCAGGCGAAGCGGCCAAGATTGAACTGACACCCGACCGCCGGGAAATAAGCGCGGATGGTTATGATCTTTCGTTTGTGACTGTGAAGGTGTTGGACAAAGAGGGAAATTTAGTTCCGAATGCCCATCATCTGATTGAGTTTGAAATAGACGGGGCAGGTTTTCTTGCCGGGGTCGACAACGGTTACCAGGCCAGCCATGAACCCTTTAAAACCCCTTCGCGAAAAGCCTTTAACGGGATGTGCCTGGCCATTGTCCAAAGCAACGGGACAAAGGGTAAAATCAGAATAAAAGCCCATTCTGAAGGCCTTGAAAGTGATGAAATAAAAATAAGAACAAAATAATCACCACAATAGTCACAATAGTCACAATAGGAAGCGATAGAAAGTGATTGAAAGCGATCGTAAATTTTGCCTGATTTGATGACGAATTTAAAAACTAATGTGTCCTATTGTGTCTATTGTGGTAAATGACCTATGAAACAAACCAATTATCAACTCATCGATTTTCTCGATTTCGATCCGGCACTGAACGGGAAAGAGCATCTCTGGAAGGCAGGTCGGCCAACAGATATTGAATTGGATGGGACGGACATCCGGATCACGATCCCTTTTCAGAAGCAAAAGTGTTCCCTGTCCATCGAAGCCGACGAAAAAACAGCTCCCCGGTATTTCCGGCTTCTCCTGCGGGCATACGGCGAAAAAATTCTAAGGCTGGCTGTCGCTTTTGAAGGCGAGATTATGCCCGGCAGCCCCATGCTGCAAATGGATCCCTCGCTCGAAATCATGCCGCTCCACATTGAAAAGAAGGAAGACGAATGGCTGGTCAGGGATGTTTCCGGGACCGTGCGGGCCCGCTTCAACCGAAAGCCGCACCCGGTAGATCCCTGGAGCGATCTGCTGCCAAAACCCCAGGATTCGCTCGAGGCTGTGTTTTACCCCGACGGGGAAAAAGCGATCGAAATCAGCGCCTGGGACCAGTTTTTCCCGGCCCGCCACGATGCATTTGCCCTGGCTTTTGTTGAAGGGGAAAAAGGGATTTCCCGAAGCACCCTGTCGTTTCACGCCTTTCCCGACGAAGTGTTTGCGGGGACGGGCGAACGTTTTGCCAAACTAGACCTGACCGGGCGCACGGTGCAACTAAAAAACCAGGACGGACAGGGCGTGAACAACCGGCGCACCTACAAAAATATCCCGTTCTTTCTATCCGGCAGGATGTATGGAATTTTTATGCATACATCGGCTTACGGGAAAATTTCGCTGGCCGACCATTCATCGCGTTCGGTGCAACTCCTGGCGGAAGAACCGGCCCTCGACCTGTTCCTGATCGGGGGAAGGACGATGGAAGAAGTGTTGTTCGGGTACCGCCGTCTTACCGGCTTTCCATCCATACCGCCCCTGTGGAGCTTTGGCACATGGATGAGCCGCATGACTTATTTTTCGGCCGACGAAGTCGAAAAAATTTGCACGCGCCTTCGAAAAGAAGATTTCCCCTGCGATGTAATCCACCTCGACACCGGCTGGTTCCGCACCGACTGGCTGTGCGAATGGAAATTCAATCCGGAGCGCTTCCCCGATCCGCCGGGTTTCATCAAAAAACTTCGCGACAAAGGATTTCGGGTGAGCCTTTGGCAGATGCCCTATGTGGCTGAAAAAGCCGAACAATTGGAAGAAGCGGCAACGAATCGCTATATAGCCCCCTTGAGAAAATCCCGGCAACAGGGAGGCTCGAACTTCAGCGCCCTCGATTACGCCGGAACTATCGACTTCACGTACGACAAAGCGACGGAATGGTATAAAAACCTTATAAACGAATTGCTTGAAATGGGGGTCGCCTGCATCAAAACCGACTTCGGCGAGGAAATCCACATGGAGGCCGACTACCACGGCATGAACCCCGAAAAGCTGAACAATCTATATGCGTTGCTGTACCAGAAAGCTGCGTTTGAAATCACCGAAAAAGTGACGGGCGAGGGCATCATCTGGGCGCGGGCCGGATGGGCCGGCTGCCAGCGCTTTCCGTTGCACTGGGGCGGCGATGCAGCCTGTACCTGGGACGGTATGGCCGGGTCGTTGAAAGGGGGCTTGCACCTGGGCCTCTCCGGATTTGGATTCTGGAGCCACGATGTGCCGGGCTTCCACAGTCTGCCCGATTTCATGAACTCGGTGGTGCCCGACGATTTGTATGTACGGTGGACCCAATTCGGTGTTTTCTCCTCGCATTTGCGCTACCACGGCACATCGAAACGGGAACCCTGGGCTTACCCGGCTGTGGCCGGCATTGTGCGCCAATGGCTGAAACTGCGCTATGCCCTCATCCCCTATCTGGTGGAACAAAGCAAAAAGATCACGATAAGCGGTTTCCCCATGATTCGCGCTTTGCTGCTGCACCATCCCGACGACCGGAACTGCCACCACATCGACGACCAGTATTATTTTGGCGACCACTTCCTGGTGGCCCCGGTAATGAACAGCGAAAACCGAAGGGATGTGTACCTCCCCGAGGGAAACTGGGTGCACTTCTTCACGGGCAAAAAACAAAAGGGTGGAAAGTGGCTGAAAAATGTGGAAGTCCCCCTGGACGAAATGCCGGTCTGGGTGGAAGAAGGGGCCATAATTCCGGTTTATCCGTTAAAGGTAAACTGTACCGACGATATGGATTGGGCCAAGGTGGAGAAAATAGTTTTTAATGATTATTTTGAGGGAATCTGGAAAAGCATTTTAAAAAAAATAATTGAACCACAATAGGCACATTAGAGCACAATAGAAAGCCTAATGTGCCCTATTGTGTCTATTGTGGTAAGAAAGAAATATGAATACCTGGAAAGAAAATTGGGACGAATCGAAAAAACGCTACATCGACTGGTGGAATCACAAAGGCTTCATCATCAGCATGTGGGAGCATTTGCACAAAGACGGTGCGCCCCATGCCCCGGTTCCGGCTCCCCCGGTTCCGGAAAGTCTCGAGCAAAAATGGTTCGATCCGGTATGGCGTGCCCGTGATTTGAATTATCAGCTATCAAAGAGCAGCTTTATGGCCGATATCCCCCCGGTAGCCAATACACACCTGGGACCGGGATCGCTCGCGGCCATCCTGGGAGCCGACCTGGACGCCGGGGAAGAGACTATCTGGATCAAACCTGTAGAAAACGCCAACACCCCCATCGTATTCGACCGGCACAATAAGTGGTGGCTTACCCATGTGGAGCTCTTAAAACAATGCAAAGCCTTATCCAACGGCTGCTATTACGTGGGAATGCCCGACCTCATCGAGGGCCTCGACACCCTGGCCGGCTTATACGGATCCGACAACGTTTTATTAAAAATGCTGATGGATCCCGAAGCATTGCAGGAAGAATTGCAAAAGGTAAACGCCATTTATTTTGAAGTCTTCGACGAATTATACTCCATCATCCGGGAAGGCGACGAAATGGCCTTTTGCTATTTTTCGCTCTGGGGACCGGGAAAAGTATCGAAACTGCAAAGCGACATTTCCGTGATGATTTCCGAAGACGATTTCCGGACGTTTGTTCAACCTTATATTCGCGAGCAGGCACAAAAAATCGACTTCACCCTTTATCATCTCGACGGTGCGGATGCCATCCGCCATCTCGATGCCATCCTGGAAATTGAAGAGCTGAATGCTGTTCAGTGGACACCCGGTTACGGGCAACCCCAGGGAGGCGATCCTGTTTGGTTCGATTTGTACAAACGGATCCTGAAAGGAGGAAAATCGGTCATGGCCAACTGGGTAAGCCTCGATGAATTACACCCCCTGCTCGATCAGGTGGGAAACGAGGGACTGCACATCAATGTGGATTTTAAAACCGAAAAAGATATTGAGGCAGCCTTAAAAATTGCCGAAAAATTTAGATGAATAGAAAAAAACCACAACAGACACAATAGTTCACAATAGAAAAACCCAAGAGGCCTGTTGTGCTTAATGGGACAAATAGTAACAAAATGGAAAGTATACACAGTTATTTAAAAACCATCGATTTTCTGGTTGTTGCAGTATACCTGGTCGTATTGATTGCCATTGGCTACTGGGTTAGTTTCATCAAAAAGAAGGACAAAAACGAAAACCTGTTTCTGGCCAACCGATCGTTAACCTGGCCCAGCATCGGGCTCACCATGTGGGGCACCAACGTGGGGCCTTCGATGCTGATCGCTTCGGCGAGCATCGGGTATACCACCGGGGTGGTTGCGGGAAATTTTGCCTGGTATGCCTTCCCGTTTATTTTTATGCTGGCCGTGGTCTTTGCGCCCCGATACCTGAAGGCAAGGGTTACCACCCTGCCCGAATTCATGGGCAAACGTTTTGGCCCTTCGACCCGCTCCCTGCTGGCATGGTATTCGCTGGCCACCATCCTGATCTCGTGGCTGGCACTCACCCTCTTTGCCGGGGGCATCCTGGTGGGCCAGATTCTGAATCTGCCCATGGGCCTGTCGGTAATCGTGCTCGTATTGGTGGCGGCTTTCTTCACTATTGCCGGCGGCTTAAAGGCTATTGCCTATACCAATGTGTTCCAGATGATCCTCCTGATTGTGGTTTCCTTGATCCTTACGGCCGTTGGTGTTTCGAAAGCAGGAGGGCTTATGGCCTTGTATGAAAACACCCCAAAAGATTTCTGGAACCTGTTGCGCCCCCTCGACGACCCCAATTATCCCTGGCTGGCCATTGTGCTGGGTTACCCCATCATGGGTGTGTGGTTCTGGTGTACCGACCAGAGCATGGTGCAGTCGGTATTGGGAGCAAAAAGCCTGAAACAAGGCCAGTTGGGCGCCAACTTAACCGGATGGCTCAAGATTTTCGATGTCGCCCTCTTCATCATCCCCGGGATGGCTTGTTTTGTTCTATTTCCCGATTTGAAAAATCCCGATGAGGCCTACATGACGATGGTTACCCGGCTATTCCCGGCTGGAATGACCGGACTGGTTATGGCCGTACTGATTGCCGCCCTGGTCAGCACCATCGATTCGGCCCTGAATTCCCTGAGCGCGGTGTTCACAATGGATATTTACGTGAAAAAATACAAGCCCCAGGCCAGCCAGAAACAAATTGTAAAAATCGGACGAATCGTTACTGTGGCGGGTGCTGCCATGGCCATTGTTTTAACCCTGGCCATCGATTCCATTAAGGGACTCAACCTCTTCGACGTTTTTCAGGCTATTCTGGGCTTCATTGCTCCGCCCATGTCGGTAGTCTTCCTGTTCGGAGTATTGTGGAAAAAAACCAGCACCCGGGCCGCCAATCTGGCCCTTTCGCTGGGAACGGTGATCAGCATCGGAACCGGAATTCTTTATCTATGGGTGTTTCCGTCGGAACAATACGACTTTTGGCCCCATTTTCTTTTGCTCTCGTTCTTCCTGTTTGTCGTCATTGCCCTCATGACCTGGTTGGTCAGCTTGTGGGACCATAAACGGGGCGCAGTCAGCCAAAACACGCTCGATACGGGAAAAATTGCAAACCCTGCCAAATCGGTATGGATCGCCTGGATTGTTTTGATTATTTTTATGATCGGCATGTACCTGTTATTTGACGGACATTAATAATGATAAAATGAACCATAAAGAACGCTTTCTTGCCACCATCGCCAACGCCCCGGTCGACCGGCCCGCAACGTGGCTGGGCTTGCCGGTTCCCGCTGCCGAACCGGGTTTATTCCGTCACTTCGGGGTGAACAACATGGATGCACTGAAAAAGGCCATCGACGACGACATTTATCCGATTGAAGTACCCTATAACTTCCCTCCCTCCAACCACATCGCCTGTGCCTTTAAATTTGCCAAAACCGATCACCTCGATCGGCCTGATGAACGCACCCTGACGGCGCCGGGCTTTTTCGAAGATTATTCCGACCCAGCCGATGTGGACCGCTTCGACTGGCCCGATCCCGAAAAATACCTCGATCGGGACGAATCGGCCCGAAGGGCAAAAGCCATCGATCCAAATTATGCCCGGATGGGGATCTTATGGAGTGCCCACTTCCAGGACGCTTGTTCGGCTTTTGGCATGGAGCATGCGCTCATTACCCTAATGCTCAATCCGAATATGTTCCAGGCCGTCATCGACCGGATTACCCAATTCTACCTCCGGGCCAACGAGCTTTTTTACGAAGCCACGAAAGGCTACCTCGATGCCGTGCTCATCGGAAACGATTTTGGCAGCCAGTACGGACTGATGATCGATCCCGAATCGCTGCGCCGGCATGTTTTCGGCGGAAACAAACAACTGATCGACCAGGCGAAAAGCTACGGGCTGAAGGTGGTATATCATTCCTGCGGTTCCATTTTGCCGATCATCGACGACCTGATCGAACTCGGGGTCGATGTGATTCATCCCATTCAGGCGCTGGCCGCCGATATGGACGCACCCAACCTGAAAGCCCGCTTTGGCGGAAAAACTGCTTTTTGCGGGGGGGTCGATGCGCAATACCTGCTGGTACAGGGAACCGAACAGCAAGTATGCAAAAAGGTACAGGAGCTGAAAGAGCTATTCCCGACCGGGCTGATCATTTCGCCCAGCCACGAAGCCATTCTGCCCGACATACCCCCGGCGAATGTCGAAGCTATGTTCAAAGCAGTAACCAGCATCCAGTAACCAGTATCCAGTATCCAACATCCAGTATCCAATATCCAGAATATGAAACGATTCGGACAAACCATCAGACTGAAACCCGAAGGCGCAGAAGCCTATAGGAAATACCATGCCGAGGCCTGGCCGGGCGTATTAAAAACGATCAAAGCATGCAACATCCAAAATTATTCGATCTGGTGCAGGGGATTGACCCTGTTTGCCTATTTCGAATATACGGGCAACGATTTTGAAGCCGATATGGAAAAAATGGCGGCCGACCCGGAAACGCAGCGCTGGTGGGACACCGTGAAGCCCCTGATGCAAGCCTTCGACGACCGAAAGCCCGGTGAATTCTGGAGCGACATGGAAGAAATCTTCTATCTGGAATAATCATAAATCGTTAATCACCAATCGTTAATCGTTAATCGTTAATCAAAATGATCGCGCCCAACCCAATTCTCGGAACCGGATTTCATGCCATCGGCGGCATGGCAGCCTCGTCGTGTTACACCCCATCGTCGAAAGTAAAACAATGGTCGTGGGGAAGCTTTTGGCTGGTACAGGCCACCTTTGCCTGGGTACTGATGCCCCTGCTGATTGGTTACCTCACCGTGCCCGGCTTCTTCCGGATATTGCACGATGCCCCGTCCAATGTGGTTTGGGGCGCTTTTGCCCTGGGTGCTGTTTATGGCTTCGGGGGCATGTCGTTCGGTCTGGCCATTAAACACATCGGTTATTCGCTCACCTACACCATCGCCATCGGTCTTTCGGCGGTTATCGGAACCATCACACCCCTGCTGATTAACGGCACTTTTCACGATTATTTCAGCAGCGAAGGAAGCGGCATCATCATCCTGGGAATGGCTCTCTCGGTGCTTGGGGTCGTTATATGCGGATGGGCCGGTTTCCGGAAAGAGAAAGACCTCAAAGAAGTAAACGGGAGCCGGTTTAAAATGCTTACAGGCTTGCTGCTGGCGATTGTTGGGGGTGTGTTGTCGGCCGTGTTCAATCTTTCGCTGGAACAGGGCCAGCCTATTGCCGAGATGGCAGCGAAAAACGGGGCAGGACATTTCGAGCAAAATGCAAAAATGATTGTTTCAACAGGGGGTTGTTATGTGGTGAACCTGATCTGGTTTTTGGTTTTGGGAATCAAAGAAAAAACCCTGAAGGAATTTACTTCGAAAAGCGGCTTGTCATTGGCGTTACGATTCCGGAACTTTGCCTGGTCGGCCTTGGCCGGTACGCTCTGGATCATGCAGTTTTTCTTTTACGGGATCGGCCACATCCGCATGGGAAAATTCCAGTTCATCAGCTGGGTGCTCCACATGTCGATGCTGATCTTTTTCAGCTACTTTGTCGGGGTAGTTATGAAAGAATGGAAACAGGTTAGCCGGAAAACCTATGCCCTGCTGATTGTTGGATTGTTCGTGCTGGTCGCTTCCTTCATCATCATGACGTGGGGGAGCGTAATCGGGAATTCGTAATTATTTTTACCACAATAGACACAATAGAACACAATAGAAAATGAAAATCAGGAAAAAAGAACGTACAAAACACCGGATCGAGGGCCAACAAGTTGCTTTCTCTCCTATGTGCCCTATTGTGCCTATTGTGGTTCTTTTTTTTATGGGCTTGTCTTCAAACGCAACCGCGCAAACCGTAACCGGCGATCCGGCCGGTATCCCCCCGGTCCCCCGGGTTTATGATACGCCCCCATGGGAAAATCCCGAAGTCGTATCCATCAACCGCGACCGGGCCAGGGCAAGCGCTTATTCCTACGCATCGGTCGAAGAAGCGCTGAGAAACAACAGGGAAAGCTCGGGCCGTTTTATCAGCCTGAACGGGGATTGGGATTTTCATTTTGCGTTTAAGCCTGCTGATGCTCCATCCGATTTCTATAAGTCGGAAGTTTCCGGGTGGAATAAAATAGAGGTGCCATCCAACTGGGAGATGAAGGGCTACGACGTACCCATTTACAAAAGTTCGGTCTACCCTTTTCGCCCCGTTAATCCGCCTTATGTGCCGCGCGATTACAATGCGGTGGGATCCTTCCAGCGAAGCTTTCGGGTGCCCGCCGAATGGAACGACATGAACGTTACCCTGCATTTCGGAGGGGTCAGTTCGGCCTTTCGCGTATGGCTGAACGGGAAGTTCCTGGGCTATGGAGAGGATGGCTGCCTGCCTTCGGAGTATAATGTGACCCCTTACCTGACCGAAGGCGAGAACATCCTTTCGGTTCAGGTGATCCGCTGGGCCGATGCCGCTTACCTCGAAGACCAGGACCACTGGCACATGAGCGGGATCCAGCGGGAGGTATTCCTGATGGCCGAACCGAAGTTGCGCATTGCCGATATCCACATACAAACGACTCTCGATGATCATTACGAAAGCGCCGTTTTAAGCATCCGCCCGCGTCTGGATAATTTTACGGGTGATACAATTACCGGTTTCCACCTGAAAGCCCGGCTGTACGACAACAAAATGAAACCCGTGCTTGATTCAGCCCTCGAAATACCGGCAGCATCCATCATCGACGAAATCTATCCGCGTCTCGATAATGTGAAATTTGGTCTACTGGAAGCAACCCTGCCAAACCCGAAAAAATGGAGCGCCGAAGAACCCAACCTTTACACGCTGGTTGTTTCGCTCGAAGATCGTTTGGGAAATGTAACCGAAGCCAAAAGCGTGAAAGTAGGATTCCGGAAGATTGAATTTCGGGAAAGCGACAGCAAATTACTGATTAACGGGCACATGACCATCCTGAACGGGGTGAACCGCCACGACCACCATCCGGTCCGGGGGAAGGCTCTTACCCGCGACGACATCCTGAACGACCTTTTGCTGCTGAAGCAAAACAACATCAACTGCATCCGCACCGCGCACTACCCCAACGATCCCTACCTGTACGACCTGTGCGATTCCCTCGGAATTTTTGTAATCGATGAAGCCAACTATGAAACCCACGGGATCGGGGGGCTTCTGAGCAACGACCCGCAATGGCTGCATGCATTCATGAAACGGGTTGTTCGCATGGTGGAACGCGACAAAAACCATCCCTCGATTATTATCTGGAGCCTGGGCAACGAAGCCGGCCGGGGTCCCAATAACGCCGCCCAGGCCGCCTGGGTCAGCGATTTCGACATCACCCGCCCGGTACATTACGAACCCGCACAGGGAAATCATCGTGCCAAAGGGTACATCCCGCCCGGTCACCCCGATTATCCGAAAGTACACTCAAAAAGAATCCAGGTTCCTACCGATGCGCCTTACGTCGATATCGTCAGCCGCATGTATCCCGCGTTGTTTACGGCCGATTTATTAATTGATCAAAAAACGGACAACCGCCCGATATTCTGGTGCGAATATGCCCATTCGATGGGAAACTCGACCGGGAACCTCGAAGAATTTCAGGAACAGTTTCGGACCAAACCCCGGTTGATCGGCGGCTGCATCTGGGATTTCAAAGACCAGGGCCTGTTAAAAACCGACTCCCTCGGCCGGGAATACTTCTCCTATGGCGGGGAATTCGGCGAACGCCTGAACGACGGGAATTTCTGCATCAACGGGATAGTCGCCTCCGATGGTCGGCCCAAACCGGCGCTGGCCGAGGTCAAACATGTTTTTCAACCCTTCGCGTGCACCTGGGACGATTCGCTCCGGGGCCGTGTGAAAATAGAGAACCGTTTTTCGGTGAAGAATGCTTCTGCATTTGAAATAACATTGGAATTGCTCCGAAACGGCATTGCCGGAACAAAAAAAATTCTTCCATCGCTGAATCTTCCTGCCGGAGAAAGTACCGTGATCGATCTTTCATACTATTTGCCCCAAGAGAAGGAGGAAGGCGAATGGTTGGTAAACCTGCATTTTGCCCCGGAAGATGCTCCCTGGTGGGCACCCGAAAATTGGACCATTGCATCCGACCAGCTCCCCCTGACCCAAGTCCGGAGGGGATTGACCCGTGAAACAAACCACGGCAAGCTATCCGCCCGGGAAAACGACAGCCTTCTTTCCGTGTCGGGAAACGGATTTCTGCTGTCCTTTAACCGGAAAAACGGAGCCCTCTCTTCCTGGCGCTGGAAGGACAAAGAACTGATTTTCGTTCCCCTGCTGCCTCATTTTACCCGCCCGCTCACCGATAACGATTCGAGGGGCTGGAAACCACACAAAACGCTGGCCGTATGGTACAGGGCAGAACCGAAAAAAACACACTTTGACTGGAAAATGCACGAAGAAGGCATTTTGGAAATCAACAGCCACTATGACGTGGTACCCGACAGCGCCCGGATAGAACTTACCTACCTTATCGACCCGGACGGGACGATCCGGGTTAACTACCGTCTGAAGGTTGAGAACCCACTCCCCGATCTTCCTAAGGTTGGCATGCAATGCGGCATTGCCAACGATTTTCGCGATATAACCTGGTATGGCCGCGGACCGATGGAAAATTACATCGACCGTTGTACCGGTTCGCTGGCGGGAATCTACACCCTGACTCTCGAAGATTTTTTGGAACCTTACGTAATGCCCCAGGAAAATGGTAGCCGGACCGATGTGCGCTGGATGTTCCTGTCGAACAAACGAAACGAAGGGCTCCTGGTGGTGGCCGACAGTTTACTGAGCATGAGCGTGTGGCCCTATACCGAAGAAGAAATGAACCGGGCAAAGCGCACCAACGAATTGACGGAAGCAGGCTTTGTCACAGTAAATATCGATTTGATCCAGATGGGTGTTGGCGGAAACACCTCCTGGTCGGATGAAGCTGCACCCATTGAAAAATACCGGATCCCGGCAAAAAATTACAGCTATTCGTTTTTATTGATGCCTGCAACGGGCAAAAAGGAAAATTGGATGAACATCGTTCGTAAATTTAAAAAATGAACCACAATAGGCACAATAGGGCACAATAGACCTACTGTGCCCTATTGTGCCTACTGTGGTAAACAAAAAAAACAATGATATCATTTCAGTCAAAAATCTTTTCAATCATCGCCTTCCTCTTTGCGATCGCAGGTGCCCGGGCAGAACAAACAGAAAGGGTCTACCTTTCGGGCATGGGAAGTGACGATGGGGTGCAATGGGAATTCTTTTGCACGGGTGGAATGAATAGTGGCCAGTGGACCACCATTCAGGTACCCTCATGCTGGGAACAACAAGGCTTTGGAGCCTATACCTACGGGGTAAATTTTTATGGCAAGGCCACCCATCCCGATATCTCAACCGAAGAGGGCCATTATAAACACACCTTTCATGCTCCAGAGGAGTGGAATGGAAAAAAGATAAACCTGGTTTTCGAGGGAGTGATGACCGATGCCCTGGTGAAAATTAACGGAACAAAAGCCGGAGAAGTACACCAGGGAGGATTTTACCGCTTCGGTTACGACATCACAAACCTGCTGAAATATGGCTCCGATAACCTTCTTGAAGTTGACGTCAAAAAAGAATCGGACAATGCCAGCGTAAACCTGGCCGAGCGCCGGGCTGACTACTGGAACTTTGGCGGCATTTTCCGCCCTGTGTACCTCGAAGTAATGCCGGAATATTCCATCGGCAGGACTGCCATAGCTGCCGGAGCCGACGGCTCGTTCCTGGCCGAAGTATACCTCACAACCGATGCCCGCTCCGGATGGGAAGTCTCGGCTCGTTTGTACGATGCCAAAGGTAAAGAAACAGGCAGAGAAATAATGGCAACACCCAAAGAGGGATCAGACAAAGTGGTGCTGAGAACTTTTTTCGACGACATCCAAACCTGGACTCCCGAAACTCCCAACCTGTATACAGTCCGGTTCGACCTGAAAGAAAACGGTATGGTCGTTCATCAGCGAAACGAACGAATCGGTTTTCGAACCATTGAAATCCGGGAAGGCGATGGCTTTTATATCAACGGCGCGCGCGTGAACATGCGCGGGGTTAACCGGCACAGTTTCCGCCCCGAAACCGGCCGTACCCTGAGCAACGAACAAAACTACGAGGATGTCCGCCTGATGAAGGCCATGAACATGAATACGGTCCGTTTGTCGCATTACCCGGCCGATCCCGCTTTTCTCGATGCCTGCGATGAGCTGGGCCTGTATGTCCTGAACGAAATCGGGGGCTGGCATGGTCGCTACGATAGCGAAGTGGGCAGCAAGCTGGTTCGCGAAACCGTGACCCGCGACGTGAACCATCCATCGGTGGTTTTCTGGGACAACGGCAACGAGGGAGGCTGGAATGTGGAACTCGACGACGATTTTCACCTGTACGACCCGCAGAAACGTCCGGTTCTCCATCCCCAGCAGGACCTGAACGGTGTCGAAACCATGCATTATCGATCCTACGGCGAAACCCAGGAATACCTGCGCGGAGAGCTGATCTTTTTCCCGACTGAATTTTTGCACGGACTTTACGACGGCGGTCTGGGCGCCGGTTTGTACGACTACTGGAACATGATGTACCCGCATCCCCGCTGTGCGGGCGGGTTGCTTTGGGTTCTTGCTGATGAGGGAGTTGTTCGTACCGATTTGGACGGGAAAATCGACAACGACGGAAACCATGGTGCCGATGGTATTGTTGGCCCACATCACGAGAAAGAGGGAAGCTTTTTCACCATAAAAGAAGTTTGGTCGCCCGTTTACATTGATATGCCGGAATGGCCTGCCAATTTTGACGGTACGATTGAAGTGGAAAACCGCTACGATTTTACCAACCTGAAAGAGTGTACTTTCCAATGGGAACTGATCCGGTATGCCAATCCGGGAAACCCTGAGCTGAAAACAATTATTCGAGAGGGCTCATTAAAAAGCCCCTCAGTAAAACCTCATGAAAAAGGATGTATTCAGGTCCCTTCCGATTGGGGTGAAGCAAATGCACTCCTTCTCACGGCTAATGATCCGTTTGGTGAAGAAATTTACACCTGGTGCTGGAGCCGGAAAAAGCAGGATGCCCTGAATAATCCTTCCGACGAAAAGGGTGCAACATGGGAATTCCGGGGTTATTTTTTGAAAGCCAACGTAGGAGACCTCGAACTCCGCTTCGACCGGGAAACAGGCATGCTCCTTCAGGTTCACAAAGCCGGCGATACTCTCTCATTGTCGAATGGTCCGCGTTTTGTGGCTTTCCGCAGGGGCGACCGCTCTCCCGACGGCTGGGTGGCTGAACAATTCGGCAAAGGGGATGACCGGAAATACACCGATGTATCCGGAACCAGCCGGCTTACCAATTTCCAGGCCCGGAAAGCCGGCGATAACGTAGAAATTTGGGCGGAATATTTTGGCCCTTTGAAAAACACCCTTTGGACCCTCACCCCAACGGGAGAAGTACGTTTGGATTACTCGTACGAATACGATGGGGTGGTTGAACTGATGGGCATTCAGTTCGATTATCCCGAGGACAGTATGAACGCCATCCAGTGGCTGGGCGAAGGCCCTTACCGCTCGTGGCAAAACCGGGTGCAAGGAACCGAGTGGGGAATCTGGGAAAACGAATACAACAACCCGGTGCCCGGCGAAACGTTCGCCTATCCCGAGTTCAAAGGCTTTTTCGGAAACTGGCACTGGGCTTCCTTCCGAACGTTGGAGGGAACCATCCATATGGCCACTTCGTCGAACGGGAATTACCTGGGGGTATACGCTCCCCGCGACGGACGGGATGCTCCCCTGTATACCTTTCCTCCGCTGGGATTGTCGGTGCTCGATGTAATCCCGGCTGTCCGGAACAAAGTGAACACCACCGACCTGATTGGACCCCAATCGCAGGCGCAGAGGGTGAGCGGGGAGCGAAAGGGAACGATCTGGTTTCGGTTTGAAAAGAATATAAAACCTCAACAGGCACAATAGAACACAGTAGGTCTATTGTGCCCTAATGTGCCTAATGGGGTAATAATAAAAATGATGAGAAGATTTCTGATTATACCCCTGGTCTGGATCATCCTTTTGGGCTGCCAGCAAAACCCGGCTGATTCGTTGCGTAACGCTTTTCTGAATCCGCCCGGAAAAGCCAAACCCTGGGTGTTCTGGTACTGGATGCGGGCGGCAGTGAGCAAAAAAGGCATCACCGCCGACCTGGAAGCCATGAAGGAAGCAGGGATAGGCGGCGCTTACCTGATGCCGATCAAGGGGGCCGACAATCCGCCCCTGATTCCCAATCCCAAAGTGCAGCTCACCCCCGAATGGTGGGAGCTTGTGCGGCATGCTTTTTCGGAAGCCGACCGGCTGAACCTGAAACTGGCCATGCATGCCAGCGACGGTTTTGCCCTGGCCGGCGGCCCCTGGATTACCCCGGAACTTTCGATGCAAAAAGTGGTCTGGGCCGACACCCTTGTTTCCGGAGAA
>DAIMEA010000003.1:29201-29413 GCA_036725585.1 Prolixibacteraceae bacterium
GCTGGAAATAAAACTGCCCCAACCGCCCATGCTGAAGAATTATTACCGCGATATTGCCCTGTACGCTTATCCTGCGCCTGCCGATGCTTCCTTTTCAACCGATCGGATCATTCCCAAAATTACCACCAGCACCGGGGCAGATGCGTCATTCCTGATCGATCCGGGCAATACCCAACGCTTTCGTAGCGACGAACCCTGCTGGATTGAATACG
>DAIMEA010000004.1:0-28628 GCA_036725585.1 Prolixibacteraceae bacterium
GGCCCGTCCCGGGCGGGGCTATGTGTTGTTCAGCTGGCTGATGATTGCCTTTCTGGTTGTTTTCTCGGGTATTTACCTCTATTGGCGGTATTTTGCCGGTTGAAACCTTCTTTGACGATCCATTCAATCCCACCACGATCTATAGCTTAAATATTTTTTACTAATAATAAAAAATATTATTCCATCCAGCATTGTTCTTATTGAAAATAGGAATATCTTCGACTTGCCTGAGAATCTTTCTTTTTTACGGTCTAACACACTTATCAACAGTGAATTAATCGTTTAAAAAAGAAAGATAAGTCTGAATTTCCACCCCGAATATCAACCCATCAAAAGCAGTTGATTTTTGGTTATGGTTTTTCAAAAGGCAAAACGATCAAATCTTAACCAACACCAAAAACCGAATGAAAAATCTGTTGTTTTTCCTGATCCTGTTGTGCCCCTTGTTTTCTTTTGGAGGGATACGCTACGTAACCGTTTCCGGTGCCGGGAACAAAGATGGGTCCAGCTGGGCCAATGCGTATGATGGTGAAAAACTGCAAAAAGCTATTAATGATTTTAACACTTCAACCGGATATGATACTGTATGGGTTGCCAAAGGAACTTATTTCCCAACAGAAATATTTGACACCAGATGGCATGAAGGTGACCCAAGAGCTCAAAGTTTCATTATGCACAGCAGGGTATCAATTTTTGGTGGATTTGCAGGGACAGAAAAATTTCTTGATCAGAGAAGACAATTTGGAGTAGGATGCGTCAATGAAACTATCCTGAGTGGTGATCTTGGAACTCCAGGTAATAAAGCAGATAACAGCTATCATGTGGTCTATGCTGGCAATGGTAAAAGCAATGTAATAATTGATGGATTTACCATATCTGCAGGAAATTCAAATAACAGCTCTGTAAATTCCGGAGGTGGATTATACAGCAATAATTTCTCTTCACTAACCATAAAAAATGTGACTTTTAAGGATAATTATTGTTCTCTTTTTGGTGGAGCATTATATACTGTTTACAGTGAATCTTTTGTTCTTGTTAACGTTGCATTTATTTCTAACAAAGCCGACAAAGAGGGAGGTGCAATCTATATAACAGGCTATAAAAATCCATGGAATTCTTTAAGTAGAAAAATTTGTAATATAAATATTACGAATGCCACTTTTGCCTTTAATGAAGGGGAGAATCTGATAAAATGCATGTATAATGGTACAATACTTAACAATTGTATTATATCCGAAAGCAACAATGCAATTGTCCAGATGGGTGGTAATTTGTCGGTAAACTACTGCTGCCTTCCCGTTAATTCTAATTTAATAAAGCTTGAAGATGCGGCTGTTCTTTCTGGTATGCAGAATATACATGCTGATCCTTTATTTGTTAAGGTTGACACTATTAATAAACAAAATAGTGACATAAGGATAATGGGTCACTCTCCTTGTGTGAATGCGGGGAATAACGGATACAATAGTACATTTAATGACATTCGTGGAATAATGCCACGTGTTCAGCATAATACTATCGATATAGGGGCCTACGAATACACCGATTATGTCGACCCCATCAAAGGGCCCTTCTATGTACTGGGTGACTCAAGAGGTAACGATTCGAACATGGGAACCAGTTGGGCAACCGCCAAGAATACTCTTCAGGCAGCTTTGGATCTTGTTCGTATTCCCGGAAGGAAAGAGGAGATATGGGTCAGCTATGGAATCTATTATCCATCTAAATTCAGGGGTATCGACCAGGGCAGGTACAACACTTTTGAACTTGATACCAACCTGACAATTTACGGAGGTTTCTATGGCAACGAAACCTCGCCCGACCAGCGAAGTTATTTCAGATATGGCGAACCTTTGCAAACAATCCTGAGCGGCGACATTGGTGTTCGGGGTGACAATTCCGACAATTGCTATCACGTGGTTTTCAATCCTGGCTCGACTATGGGAGGGCTTTGGCCACCGAGCCCCGGCAATGGGGTTGATCTGGACAGCACGGCTGTTCTCGACGGATTTACGATTACCGGAGGAAATGCCAATGACAGCTGGAATTTCTTAAGCGACGGCGCCGGGATGTATAACTATGGATGCTCACCGCTACTCAGGAACCTCACTTTTGTTTCGAACAGTTCGTTACTTGCCGGGGGAGGAATGTACAACAGGAATTCGTCGCCAAAGCTGGAACAGGTCATTTTTCTATCCAATTCTTCTGTTATCGGTGGGGGAATGGTCAATTACAATTCTTCGCCGGTCATTGAGGACGGGAAGTTCATTTCGAATGTTTCGCGGGACAATTACGGGGGCGGAATGGCCAATTTCAGTTCCTCGCTAACCCTGACCAACACCTCATTCGAATCGAATACCGCTTCGTATGGCGGGGGCATGAGCAACGATAATTCTTCCCCATCGTTTACCAATTGCACTTTTAACACAAATCAATCCGTTATGGATGGAGGTGCCATTTTTAACGACCACAACTCAAATCCGTCGCTATCTTCAGTGACTTTCACTTCGAACAGTGCGGGGGTATATGGTGGCGCTATCAGCAACAGCAATACATCCAATCCGGTATTAACTCATGTTCAATTTACATCGAACTCGGCTGGCAAAGGTGGTGCGATTTCGAACAGTGGAGGCAGCCAAACGATTGTGAATGGAACTTTTGTCTCGAACACGGCTTCCGAAAGTGGTGGCGCCATATATAACTGGGGTGCTTCACCCACCATTTCCTGTTCGAAATTTTCATCCAACACGGCTGTGGACGATGGCGGAGCAATCTATAATTATATGGATGCAAACCCTGTACTCACCAACGACACCATCGTTTTAAACCAGGCCGGGAGGTATGGCGGGGGTATTGCCAATTACACCTCTTCGCCTGCACTTACCAACGTTGCTGTTTTATCGAATACTGCCACCAACAGTGGTGGGGGTTTGCATAACACTCAGGGATCAAATCCAATATTGGTCAACAATACCCTTGTTAACAACAAAGCAAAATTCGGGGGTGGTATCTGCAACAGCGAATCGTCACCAATCCTGAATAATTCCATTGTTTGGGGAAATTCACATACAACGGGTGGAGCCGGGAGGCAATTCTACCTTTATCAGGGAACCACCACCCTGAATTATTCCTGTTTTCCAAATACCGACTATGATGTTTTCAATAATGGGGCGACTTTTGCAACGACCAATCATAACATCAACCTGAATCCGCATTTGGTCGATATTAATGGAAACGACCCAAGAATTCTGGGCAGTTCTCCCTGCAAAAACAACGGATTGAATACATACAATACGACCGCTCTCGATTTACCCGGACGCACCCGGATACAGGAAACCATCATTGATATGGGGGCCTGCGAATTTAGTGAAGGAGATCCGCAGGTTGCCATCATTTATGTCGATGCGTCCCGTCCCAACGATTCAGGCGATGGCAAAAGCTGGGCAACGGCAAAAAAAACCCTTCAGGCTGCACTCGACAGGGCCGATGGCGGGTATCAGATATGGGTAAAAAAGGGCACTTATTACCCTGACAAACATATCGAAGGACTGCCTGTGTACTTTAATGCTTTAACCTTTCAACTCAAAAACGATCTGGCGATTTATGGAGGCTTCGTTGGCACCGAAACTTCCGTAAATGCAAGAAGAAACTTTGGGCATGGCGAAGCAAATGAAACCCTTATAAGCGGGGATGTTGGGACCGTTGGCGAAGCCTGGGATAATTGCTTTCACCTGTTTTATCACCCGGCAAGCCTTGGTCTCGACAGTACGGCCATTCTCGACGGGTTCACTATCCAGGGGGGTAATGCCGATGGTGATGCTCCGCACAACCTTGGGGGTGCCATGTACAATGCAGCAGCATCGCCTACCATTCGCAACGTGGCATTTCTGTCCAATTCGGCCGATAGCTGTGGTGGGGCCCTATTCAACTTTGGATCATCGCCAGGGCTTACCAATGTGATTTTTTCTTCCGGTGCAGCGGCCAGTGGGGGCGCCATTTACAACGAAGCCTCATCACCTGTCTTAACCAATGTTACTTTCTCGGAAAATAATGCAACATCAGACGGAGGGGCCATCTTCAATTACTTTGCTTCCAATCCGGTACTCAACAATTGCATCCTTTGGGGAAACAATGCTGGCCGTTATGGCAACCAGGTTTACCTGTATTCCGGTACCATGGACTTGAATTATTCCTGTTTTCCCGATGGTGCAAACGATATGGCCGGGTTGTCGGCTTATTCAGGAACAAATAACCTCCCTTCAAATCCTCAGTTTGTCAATGCAGCAGGCAACGATGTACGTATCCTTGGAGGATCGCCTTGCAAAGATAGCGGATGGAATGGGTATAATTCGCTGAGTACCGATGTCAGGGGACAAGTACGGATACAGAACAGCACCATCGACAGGGGGGCTTATGAATTCACAAACGGCATGGATCCCCTGGTGGGCATGTTGTATGTCGATGCTGCTCAACCTGACGACACGCAGGATGGCCGCAGCTGGGCAACCGCAAAGAAAACCCTGGGTGCTGCCCTGGCCATTGCCGGGGGTGGATACGAGATCAGGGTAAAAGCGGGCACCTACGTTCCGACAACCGGAACCGACCGTACCCTCTCTTTCGCGATGAAAAACGACCTGAAGATTTATGGGGGGTTTTCAGGGGCAGCAGGTGAAGATATCGATACCCGCACCGATTTTTGTGTGGGCGGGATTCATGAAACCATTTTAAGCGGGGATATCGGAACTCCCGGAGATTACACGGATAACTCATACCACCTGTTTTATCATCCCAAAGGAACCAACCTCGACAGTTCGGCGGTTCTTGACGGGTTTACCATACAAAATGGTAATGCCGACGATTATGATGACCATAGTCGTGGTGGAGGAATGTTCAATTACCAATCTTCTCCAACTATCCGAAATGTTACATTTTTATCCAACAATGCTTTTTCAGAAGGTGGCGCCATTTATAATTGCTATTTCTCGTCACCGGCAGTTTCCAATACCTTAATCTACTCGAACAGCGCAAACTATGGAGGTGGTGTAGCAAACGACACCGTATCGGGCCCGGTTTTCACCAATGCGACCATCGTATATAACAACAGCGTTCAGGGTGGAGGATTATTCAATGGCTGGGGCTCCAGGCCAGTGCTCAACAACTGTATTGTCTGGGGTAACACCGTCGTCGATTTAGGCAAGCAGTTTTATAGCGAAGAGCATTGCTTTCCTTACCTGAATTATTCCTGTTATCCGAACGAAACCAATGATGTGTACGGAACTTTATATGATGATCTTTCCAGTTCTATTAATTCCAATCCCCTGTTTTTGGATACCTTAGGGAATAACTATCTGCTCTATGGCAATTCACCCTGTGTAGGTGCAGGGAACAATGAATACAACGAAGCCTTTGCCGACCTTCGTGGTCAGCTTCGCATCCAAAACGGCGCCATTGACATGGGAGCTTATGAATGGACGGATCAATACGATCCGGCCGATAAAATTTTGTTCGTCGACGCTTCGAAACCCGACGATAACGGAAACGGTTACAGCTGGGCAACTGCCAAAAAACAGGTACAGTCGGCCATTGATATAGCCCGGGAGGGATACCAGATTTGGGTTAAAAAAGGCACCTATTACCCGACCAAAGAGATCGGGGGTACGGGAGACCGGTTCCGGTCGTTCGAAATGAAAGACAATGTGGGCATTTATGGCGGTTTTGCCGGAAACGAAGACCCGTCTTCCTTTGATTTGGACAACCGGAATTTTGAAATTAATGAAACCGTTTTAAGTGGGGATATCGGCGTTTTTGATGATCCTTCCGACAATTGCTATCATGTATTCAACCATCCCGATGGCAGCGAGTTCCACCCGGCCGCCCAACTCGATGGATTTACCATCACCGGTGGCAATGCCAATGGCGATGCTCCCCATAATGCCGGCGGAGGGATGTATAATTCAGGCTCTTGGGCAACCCTTTCCCACCTCACATTCACTTCGAACAGTGCGGTTTTGGGCGGGGGCATGTACAACGTGGCTTCTGTTCCTGCCATAAACAATTCACTCTTTGCATCGAATACTGCCGTTTCGGATGGCGGTGGTATGTACAATACATCTTCATTCCCAACACTAACCAATGTAACCCTTACCGCTAATTCGGCACAGAATGGCGGAGGAATTTTCAATACAGACAGTTATTCAACAACCTTATTGAAGAACTCCATTCTCTGGGGGAACCAGGCAAGCGTTCAGGGTAACCAGCTGTACCTGGAAAGCGGGAGTGGAATGTTTCAATACACCTGTTATGCGAATGCAACAAACGATCTTTTCGTTCACCCGGATGCTACTTTTGATGCTTTTACCTTCTGTTCTGATTCAGATCCAATGTTTACGGATCCTGCGAATAACGATTTTACACTCTTCGCCAATTCACCCTGCATCAACTCGGGAAACAATGATGATAATGCTGTACGTACCGATATCCGGGGACAAGGACGGATCCAAAACGAAACCATCGATATGGGGGCGTATGAATGGACCAGCGGGACCGACCCCGGAGCTGCCATTTTATACGTCGATGCAGCGAAAGCCGATGATACCGGTGACGGTTTGAGCTGGTCCACAGCCAAGAAAACCCTGCAGGCAGCCCTCGACAGGTCGGTCGGCGGATTTGAAATTTGGGTGAAAGCCGGCACTTATTATCCAACAAAGGAAACCGGCGGAACGGGTGATCGTTATACGACGTTTGCATTGAAGGACGGAGTAAGCCTCTACGGAGGTTTTTACGGTAATGAGCGTTCAATAAACGAAAGGGAATATTATGGTTTCGGCCAACCTTTGGAAACCATTTTAAGCGGCGATATCGGAACGAAAAGCGATCCTTCTGATAATTCATACCATGTTGTCCGTTTGGTTAGTGGCACAAGTGCTCTCGATGGATTTACCATTACCGGCGGAAATGCCAGCGGAACCGGATCGGATGGTATGGGAGGTGGTTTGCTCAACGAAGGGGACCTGGTCAATCTGAACAATGTGGCGATGGTTTCGAATTCGTCCATCGATGGTGGCGGATTGTATGCCTCCGGTTATGGAAATTATACCAATTGTTTCATTATTGGGAACACTGCCTCTGGTTCAGGAGGCGGTGTATTTGTTCATCCAGACAATACACTGATCAACTGCCTGATAATAGACAATACTGCCAATAATGGAGGGGGCGCTTATGCCCATTCCGGAGGGCATTTTATCAATTGCACGTTCTCTGGCGACAGCGCATCAACAAATGGCGGCGGAGTTTTTGCTGACTCTGGCGGACGGTTCACCAGTTGTATTTTCTGGGGTAATCCAAATGACGAAATATTTACTTTGGGCACTGGAATGGATTTCCTGAATTGCGCAATAATGGATGGATATACCGGTGAAGGTGCCGGTGAAGGGAATTATGCCCTGACCGTGAATCCATTTCAAAGCAGT
Source organism: Prolixibacteraceae bacterium (assembly GCA_036725585.1). Lineage (GTDB taxonomy): Bacteria > Bacteroidota > Bacteroidia > Bacteroidales > Prolixibacteraceae > DAIMEA01. Next base: position 7,470 of record DAIMEA010000004.1, read on the forward strand.
ACCGATTTTTCGCTGAATACACTCCCCGGAGGTGGTGAATTATGCCTGAATACAGGAAACGATCAGTTTTTTTCACACTTCGATTTAGCAGGTAATCCACGAAATATTGGAGGAGTTGACATAGGCGCTTATGAATATACCGGGTGTGTCGATCATTACTTGGTTAGGACCGATGCCTCATCGGGTCCGGGCTCTCTATCCTGGGCGATTAACGTGGTTTGTGACGGGGCAACCATTTCCTTCGACTCTTCCAAGACCATTGTTCTGGAAGAGCCTTTATGGCTGGGGAGCAAATCGCTTACCATCGAAAGTAATGGCTGGGACATTGTTTTGGACGGAAATGAACAAGTCACGGTAATGTTCATTAATGGAGAGAGCGATAGAACTTATTCACTGAATGGCTTGACGATAAGGAATGGCCAATCATTTTCCGGCTCGGGAGGAGGCTTGAATGCCTGGTTGGAAAGCGGGACTTTAACCGTGAATAATTGCATTTTTGCAGAGAATATATCTGATTGGCAGGGAGGTGGCGCAAATATTTCGGGAAATGCAACTTTTACCAGTTGTATTTTTTCCGGGAATACCGCTGTTTCTGGAGGAGGTGTATCGGTTTCAGCAGGAAGCATATTCATCAATTGCCAGTTTTCCAACAATACAGCTGCGTCTGTCGATTTGATCCCGTCTGGAGGCGGGGCATACATAACCGATGACGGAACGTTCATTAACTGCACATTTAGCGGGAACTATTCAGAAACAGGTGGTGGTATCTCTCTTTGGGATCAGGGGACCATAACCAACTGCCTATTCTGGGACAATGGAAGTTCTGAAATTGCAACTGTTTATGGAGGTAGTTTCTCGCATTGCGCTGCCCCTGATGGTTATCTGGGAACCGATAATGGCAATGTCATTTTGTCGTCTTCCCCGTTTGCCGGTGCAAGTGATTTCAGACCCGACAAATCCACGCCCGGCGGCATCACCTGTTTCAATGCCGGGTTGAACAGTGTCAATACAACCGTAACGGACCTCCGCGGAATGAAACGCATCCAGATCGACACCATCGATATCGGGGCGTATGAATGGACACTGGGAACCGATCCAGGAACCCATGTGTTCCAAAATCTTGCCCTAGCCGATCGCATCATTTTCCCGGGCGAAGATAAATGCTTTAACGCATACGATACCCTGACTGTAGCCGGAAGCGGAAATTATGTTGTTGTAACAGCAGGTTCTTCGGCAAACTTTATTGCCGGAAAATCAATCCGTTTTTTGCCAGGGTTCTTTGCCGACTCGGCCAGTTATGTACACGCGTCGATCACTACCGACGGGTCGTTTTGCGATATGGCGGCCGCCGAAGCCACCTCCCCGGTCCTTTGGGAAGAAAAAAGCACGAACATTAACCATGCGGTAGCGAATGGGTTCACAACTCCAGCCGAACTTGATGCTTGTATTTACCCCAACCCAAACACAGGCCGGTTTACCATTACGTTGAACGAGACAAAAGCCGGAACATCGGTACGTGTTTACACCATCCGGGGGGTGAAAGTTCTGCAGCTACCCATCCAGAACATGAACGTGATGGACGTGGAACTGCCCAATCCTAAAGCCGGTATTTATTTTGTGCAAATCACTATTCAAAACCAAGTCTGTACGAAAAAAATACTGGTGAAGTAATCGCCGGAAGCATCCTTCCAGTGTGGTGAAGCCGGGAAATCCGATCAACTATGTTCATGAAAAGCAACCAATCGGGCGAATATCGTATAGCACGATCCTACAAAGGGCAGCTATCCCCGTAGCGTGAATTCCCCTTTGCAGATAAAAATGAAAAAGGCCGTCGCAACCTAATGGTTTCGACGGCCTTCTTATTTTTTCACCTAAGAATCAAAAAATTACTTGGCCACCTTTTTCACAATGGCCTGGAAGGTTTTGGGATGATTCATCGCTAAATCGGCCAAAACTTTCCGGTTTATTTCAACGTTCTTTTGTTTTAAAAGGTTAATGAACGTTGAGTAATTTAACCCTTCGGGACGAACGGCGGCGTTAATACGCTGGATCCACAGGGACCGGAATTCACCTTTTTTCTTTTTCCGGTCGCGGTAGGCATACTGCAGGCCTTTTTCCCAGGTATTCTTTGCTACCGTCCATACGTTGGCACGGGAACCAAAGTTCCCTTTGGTCATTTTCAGGATTTTTTTTCTCCTGGCCCGTGACGCTACATTATTTACACTTCTTGGCATACTTTTTACATTTTCGAGTGTTTAGCGCCCGTTCGGTAACGGATCTTATCGGCTAAGTCACTCAGGTTAATTACTGGTTTTTACAACATTTCAAAAGAACTATTTCAGCGCGAGCAGTTTCTTTACATTGACCGTATCGGCTTGATCGACAAGGCCAAAGTAGGTGAGATTCCGTTTGCGCTTGGTGCTTTTCTTTGTCAGGATGTGACTCTTAAAAGCATGCTTTCTTTTGATTTTTCCGGTGCCGGTGAGCTTAAAACGCTTTTTCGCGCCGGCATTCGTCTTCATTTTCGGCATGATCCTACTTTCTTTTTTAAATTAATCTACCTGATTATTTCTTCTTCTTAGGTGAAATAAATATGGTCATCCGTTTGCCCTCCAATTTGGGCATCTGGTCTAACTTTCCAATTTCTTCGAGTTCATTGGCCAGGCGGAGCAACAAAATTTCGCCCTGTTCCTTAAACAGAATGGAACGCCCTTTAAAAAAAACATAGGCTTTCACTTTTGCTCCTTCCTGTAGAAATTTCTCGGCATGGCGCAGTTTGAAATTAAAATCGTGTTCATCGGTATTCGGTCCGAATCGGATTTCTTTCACGACAACTTTCACCGATTTGGCTTTGATCTCTTTCTGCTTTTTCTTTTGCTGATAAAGAAATTTCTGATAATCGACAATTTTGCATACCGGAGGATCGGCCTTCGGGGATATTTCCACCAGGTCGAGTTCCAGCTCATCGGCCATTTTTAAGGCCTGTTGAATGGGGACAACACCCGGATTTTCTATGTTATCACCAACGAGCCGCACTTCGCGCACCCTGATTTGATGATTGATTCGGAAAAAGAGTTTGTCGTCGTCCCTTTTGTCGAATTTATTGCCTTTTGGTACTATTGCTTTGCCCTCCTTAATTAGTTTGTACTAGCTGTTTATCGCGTTTAATTGTTCGTTTATTTCGTTGGAAACAAAACGGGCAAATTCGGCAATGGCCATCGAGCCTTTGTCGCCTTGCCCCTGCCGGCGAACGGAAACGCTTTCCGTTTCGGCTTCTTTTTCGCCTACGATCAGCAGGTAGGGGATCCGTTTCAGTTCATTATCGCGAATCTTTCTGCCTATCTTTTCGTTACGTTCGTCAACAACGGTGCGAATATCGGAAATATTTAAAATATTTGAAACTTTTGTCGCGTAATCGTTAAATTTTTCACTAATCGGCAACACAACAACCTGTTCCGGTGTAAGCCACAGGGGGAATTTACCGGCCGTATGTTCAATGAGCACGGCAACAAAACGCTCCATCGATCCAAAGGGAGCCCGGTGGATCATTACGGGACGGTGTTTTTGGTTATCGGCGCCGGTATATTCCAGTTCAAAGCGGTCGGGAAGGTTGTAGTCGACCTGAATGGTTCCCAGTTGCCAGCTTCTGCCCACGGCATCCTTGATCATGAAATCGAGTTTGGGGCCATAGAAGGCAGCCTCGCCGGTTTCGGTAACGGTATTGAGCCCTTTTTCGGCGGCTGCTTCAATAATGGCCTGCTGGGCTTTTTCCCAGTTTTCGTCGCTTCCGATGTATTTCGCGGTATTGTTCGGATCGCGCAAGGATATTTGTGCGGTATACTCCTTAAAATCGAGCGCCTTAAAGATGATAAAAATGATGTCGATCACTTTCTTGAATTCATCTTTCAGTTGTTCGGGCGTGCAAAAAATATGTGCATCGTCCTGTGTGAAACCCCGAACCCGGGTCAGGCCGTGCAATTCGCCGCTCATTTCGTAGCGATATACCGTTCCGAATTCGGCGAAGCGGACAGGCAGATCTTTGTACGACCGGGGTTTCGATTTGTACATTTCACAATGATGGGGACAGTTCATTGGTTTCAGCAGGTACTCCTCTCCTTCCTGGGGGGTGTGAATGGGCTGAAAGGAATCTTTTCCGTATTTTTCGTAATGTCCCGACGTTTTGTACAGGCGTACATCGCCAATATGGGGTGAAATCACCTGTTCGTAGCCAAATTTCTTTTGCACTTTTTTCAGGAAGTTTTCCAGTTGTTCGCGCAAAACCGCTCCCTTGGGCAGCCATAAAGGCAAGCCCATGCCCACATTGGGCGAAAAAGTGAACAGTTCCATTTCTTTCCCGATTCTCCGGTGGTCGCGCTTTTTGGCTTCCTCAAGCAAAACCAGGTACTCCTCGAGGAGTTTTGCTTTCGGAAAGGTAATGCCATATACCCGGGTAAGCATTTTGTTCTTTTCGTTTCCCCGCCAGTATGCGCCCGCGATACTGATGAGCTTAATCGCTTTAATGGGGTCGGTATCGGGAAGATGGGGTCCCCGGCACAAATCGGTAAACGTTCCCTGGTGGTAGAGTGAAATCGTTCCGTCCTCCAGTTCGCCAATGAGCTCCACTTTGTACGGATCGTTCTTCGTCCGGAAAAGCTGAAGGGCTTTTTCTTTCGAAACCTCTTCGCGAACAATGGGATTTTTCTGCCGGGCCAGTTCCATCATTTTCTTTTCGATGCTTTCCAGGTCCTTATCGGTCAAAACCTGATCGCCGGGTAATTCTACATCGTAGTAAAAGCCACTTTCGATGGCCGGACCAATGCCAAATTTGGTTCCGGGATAAAGGGCTTCGATGGCTTCGGCCATTAAATGAGCCGACGAATGCCAGAAGGCGTGTTTCCCTTCCTTGTCGTCCCATTTATGCAAACGGATCGAAGCATCGAAGGGAATCGGCCGGTTGAGATCCCATACGTCGCCGTTTACCGAAACCGATAAAACTTCTTTCGCCAACCGGGGACTGATGGCTTCGGCGATTTGGATCCCGGTCACGGATTGATCGTACTGTTGGATGCTCCCGTCGGGCAGCGTTATGTTGATCATGATATCTTTTTTGAAAATTGTGTGCAAATATAATGAATCTGGCATGATTCGCCGGTTTTTGCAGGCCGGTTTTTTGTATTTTCGGCACGAAATTAACGAAGCAAACCATGAAATTTATTTGTCCCCTTATCACGGTGTCGGATATGGAAGCCTCGAAGAAATTCTACACCGAATTTCTGGGGCAGAAAATCCAATTCGATTTTGGCGAAAACGTATCCTTTGAAGGCGGTTTTTCCATCCACCTCGACCGGCATTTCCGTCAACTGATCGACCAAAAACCCCTTGTCCAGGGAGGTAATAATTTTGAACTCTATTTCGAGGAAAACGAGCTGGATTCCCTGGCTGAGAAGCTCGACAGAAAGAAAATTTCCCTGGTGCATGCCTTACGGGAACAACCTTGGCACCAGCGTGTTATCCGCTTTTACGACCCCGACAGGCATATTATTGAAGTGGGTGAATCGATGGAACACACCTGCCAAAGACTGGCAAAAGAAGGACACAGCACAGCTGAAATTTCGGCCATGACCACTATGCCCGAGGAATATGTAAAAAATGCTATTTCAAACTGAATTTGACCGGGCTCGAAGTTGCCTTTGTGGTAAGAATGTACTTCCCCTTTGGCAATGACTGCACATTGACTTCGGCGTGTGTGCCCAACTCAATGCCATTATGAACCAGGCGGCCATTTAAATCAAATATTTGATACGCTCCAATAGGAGTTGTGCTTTGAATCGTTATGTATTGATTGGCAGGATTTGGCAAAACAAGCAAACGGGTGCTTTCTGCCTCAGGAAAAACAGACGAAGAGGGTTTCACAACTTCAAGGTTAAAAACCGTTTGCGCAATAGCGCCCCCTTCCTTTTCATAAGCTTCAACAATTACTTTTGCCTTGCCCTTTTTCCCAGCTCGTGGTGTTATGCTAACAGTTGCCTTGCCATTTGCCGGATCGTATACAACAACGGGTACTTCAATAAACAAATCGGAATTTGCCATAACGCTAACGCAGAGTTCTTCTGAACCGGTGGTTGAAATATCAATCAGAATGTCCCTTGCAGGTTCATCATTGACCAATGAGATCTTTTCAACCGGGCTAAGCGAAATGATATCGGGTGTAGTGAGGTATTGCACACATTTGATCATCGTACTGCCAAATTCAGGAAAAATTTCCACATGCCCTATCTTTGGCGCCAATACAAGGTTTATATCTGCCCCTTCGGCTTTCAGGCTGTCAAAAAGGTCCATTAAAAGCCAAAAGTTGTCATCGAATGTACCTACAGATAAAACCGTTGGCATATCAGATTCTATAAGGTATTTATTGAATTCTTTTTTGGCCGATATCCATGGAACCCAGGGAAATATCCCGGCGAACGGGTAGAACCTCAGCAATCCCTGCCTGAGCGTGAATTCTCCGTTACATGACATGCCTGTTAAAAACATAGCTGTTGTGTCGATGTTATAAGCAGCTCTTGCCGAGTCGGCTGCTGCTGTAACAATATCAAGCTGATCATCGGGAATCACATTTGAAGAATTGTCGGGACATACGATAATCATCTGAAGACTGTCAGCAATGGGTGTCAGCGAATTTCTATACGATAAGGCTGTACCGCCACAATAGTGCAATCCCACCACAAGCGGATAACTTTTTAACGAGTCGTATCTATCGGGGATTGAATAATAGAGCTTATGGGTCTTACCGCTGGCAACAAATGTTGTTTCGAGTTTAACTGCAGCACCGGCTGTATTTATAAGGAAAATTGAGCAAAAAAAAAGGATTTGTTTTTGAATTGTTTTCATTGGTTTAGTTTAAAATGTCATTATACATTAGGTTTAAAATACAGGATAATGACATTCAAAACCCGATTTTCCCTGATGCTTATCATTTAAATACGTTTGTCAACTCGATATTTTAACATTGTTGACCGGGGAAATAGAAAAAGAGTGGGCAGAATGCTTCTCTGTCAATTGGCGGAGAAGCATTCTGTTGTATTAACCGGACAGTAATGAAAATTTATGTGTGAAAAGAATATTATTGGTTTTCCGGTTTTACCTTAACAACATCGGGGTTGTTCAACAATGCTTCGGGGAATGAGATCCCGTATTTTTCCGCAGCTTCGGTATTGATCAGAATATCGGTTTTGCTGACAAATTCAAAGTCCAGGGTATCGGGGTCGGCCCCGTTGAATATTTTCACGGCCAGGTTCACCGCATCGATCCCGGCCTGGATGTAATTGCGCGAAACAACCAGGACCGCTCCTTTATCCGACTGGTCGCTGACAAAGCCAAAAACAGGTATCTTCTGTTCACCGGCCACTTTGGCGATTCCGCTGAATGCGGCCGACGTCAGGTTGTCGATGATCTGGCAGATTACTTCGGGCTGGTTCCCGGCCAGCGCCAGGGTAGCATCCACAATCTCGGCGCTCGAATTGACGGGCACAGCGATCAACTCAATACCGGCAGCTTCGGCAAATTCTTTCAGATCGTTTTTGTTTTTCACCGAATTGGCCTCTCCGGGTGAGAAGAGGGTTCCGATACGTTGTACATCGGGGATGATTTTTTTCAACCACCGGATCATACCATCGTAATCGCCCAAAGTAGATATGCCTGTGATGTTGGGCCGATGATCGGTAAAGCTGGTCCCAGCTCCGGCAACCACCGGATCGGCCACCACGGTAAATACCACCGGGATGTCGGTTATTTTTTTGGCTACGACCTGCAGGGTGGGTGTCGAGGTTACAAAGATCAAATCGGGTTTTTCGTTCGCTACCGCATCGACGATCATGTTGAGCGTGGCAATGTCGCCCTGGGCATTTTGTGCTTTCAGGGTGAAATCCTTTCCTTCGGCGTATCCGGCTTGTTCCAGGCCCTTCAAGATCCCCTCATGGGATAGCTCAGACAAGGGGGAATCGTTGTATTGGATCAATACCAGCTTTTTCGATCCGTTTTGTGTCGCCGTTCGACACGACAACAAGGAAACACCGAAGAAAGCAATCAAAAAGAAAAAAAGCATTGAGTGGGCACATGTTCGTTTCATCGTAGAATAATTTTGGTTTGAATGTTAGCAAGATAGGGAAAATATTTGAACCGTGGAGACACAAAGGCGCGAAGAGTATTTATCCTGGCAATGATCGTTGTTTGTCAGGAGCTTCATACAATATGTATGCAAGAAATACCTTTAGCGAACAATCTGCATTCCGGCCATACAGGGCGCAAGCTTTTTTTCAGGCGATACCGTGGCCGGGCATATTTTGTTCTACCTCCGGAAACCCGGCATAAATGCCGGGGCAAAGGATATCCGCCAGAGCATCCTGTCCTTGTCAATTTCATATAAGGAATACACAATATCTCATTTTTACAAAAATCTGCCTTCCGGCCATACAGGGCGCAAGCTTTTTTTCAGGCGATACCGTGGCCGGGCATATTTTGTTCTACCTCCGGAAACCCGGCATAAATGCCGGGGCAATTCAACGTCCATTCATCGAACGATCATCCAAAACCGGGTTGACCGTAAAGCCCTGTAAGGGCGGGATATTATAGCCCGGGGCAACGCCCCGGGTAAAGGATATGCGTGAAGAAGAACCGTTCGATCCACCCGGCCGGTTCAGCGGCAGAATTTTGTATCGAACGGAAGGGTAGCGCGTTGTGCTTGTCATAAATTTTTATAACGAGGGATTCCTCGTCGCTTCGCTTCCCTTACAATGACGTTCTGTTAAGTTTTTAAATATCATGCTATTATATCTTGTAGTTTAAAACCATAAAACAAACATACGTCATTAAATTATTTTTCCCGAAACCGGGATGGGGACTCGGAATGACAACCAATTCGAAGGGATTCCTCGTCGCTTCGCTTCCCTCGGAATGACACCTTTTCGAATGGATTCCTCTCCGCCAACTGGCGGATCGGAATGACACGATGTGCGGAATGCCTTCGACTTCTTTGTCATCTCGTTTTCTGTGTCATCTCGATTCCGATAGTTATTGGGACTTTGCGGAGTGAGAGATCTTTTGTTTCTTTGACTTTTTGTCCTTTTGTTTCTTTTCCGTGAACAAACTTGGAGTATCGCTTGTCTTAATAGCAATTCGAACAATAAAAAATTTGCATCATGAGTGAAAGAAAAGGTTTGGTGACCTTTGCCGGGAATCCGGTCACCCTTACCGGAAATCCGGTTAAAGCGGGCGATACAGCCCCTGATTTTACCGGCACCAATCAAAAACTGGAACCCGTTCGCCTTTCCGACTTCAAAGGAAAGACAGTGGTTATCGCTGTTTATCCTTCCATCGATACAGGCGTTTGCCAGAAACAAAACCGGAAGTTCAACGAAATAGCGGCCACCATGAACGATGTAGCCGTATTGAGTGTTTCGCTCGACCTTCCTTTTGCCCAAAAGCGGTTTTGTGCTGCCGAAGGTCTGGACACCCTGGTAACCTTATCCGATTATAAAGAGCGGGAATTTGGTCATAAATATGGATTTTTGATCCGAGAACTGGCCTTGTTGGCCCGGGGTACGGTTGTGATCGACAAAGAAGGAACCGTTCGGCTGGTCGAAATTGTACCTGAAATTGCCACCGAGCCCGACTACGATGCAACACTGAAAATACTGAATGAGATTCGATAAGAATCAGAAGAGGGATGTGGGCCCTACCCGTTCAATTTTCCGAATGCGGTAGGGTTTTTTATCCTGCGATTCAAAATAGGTACGCATTTGTATTTCAGCAATTAAACCAATTGTTATCAACTGAATGCCCCCCAGCAACAAAACCATGCCCAAAATGAGCATGGGCTTTCCCCAAATGTCGTTGCCCAACAGTTTCAGAATGAAGAAATACAGGAAAATAATCATTCCCAACAACATGCTGATTCCGCCCATAGCGCCAAAAAGGTGCATGGGTTTCTGCAGGTATCGTTTTATGAAGAGCATAACCAGTAAATCACTGATAACCTTTATGGTACGACTTAATCCATATTTCGATTTTCCGTGAATGCGCGGATGGTGCCGCACGTCCATCTGGGTGATGGTTCCTCCCTCGAGAGCAACCAGTACCGGGATAAAACGGTGCAGTTCGCCATAAATCCGGATGCTTTTGGCCATTTCGTTCCGGAATACCTTCAGGGTGCAACCGTAATCCCGGATCCGGACATCGGTTGTGTTGCGGATAATGGCATTGGCAATGCGGCTGGGAATTTTTCGCAGCAATATCCCGTCTTTCCGGTTTGCCCTTATTCCGGCCACCACGTCCCAACCTTCGGTTTCGGCTTTTTCGATCATGGCCGGTATGTCGGCCGGATCGTTCTGAAGATCCCCGTCGAGGGTCACAATGTATTCGCCTTCGGCCAGATCGATTCCCGCCTGAATGGCCGAACTCTGACCGTAGTTTTTCCGGAGTTCGGCCAGAATAAAACGATCATCGCCAATTTCCCGGACGCGTTGCCGGGTGGCGTCGGTCGATCCGTCGTCGACAAAAATTGCTTCAAAATGAAAGGCCGATAAAGCCTCGCGGATCTGATGGGCAAGCGGAAGTATGTTTTCTTCCTCATTATAAACACAAATTACCAGGCTGACTTTCTTCATAACGGTAGTCGATTCGGTTTCCGGTTCAACGCTTTTTCTTCTGAAGGGTTAAAAGTAATAAGAAAAGAGGACGTATGCGACCGATCTGTTTCATTTTCGGTTTTTGTCCTTTTTTACCCGGTATTTCTGTCTTTTCGCAGAAAGAAAGGCAAGCGAAGGAAGCAGGTAGTTAATCCCGGTCCAATAGCCGGTAATACCCGAGAAAACGCCCAGCAGGGCTCCCCATAAAACATCGACCAGGTAATGCTGGAGAAGATAAATCCGGGAAAAACTGACCAAAATGGCCAGCAGGATCAAGAGAGCATCAATGGAGCGTTTTTTGATTTCAAGGGAAAAGAAGACCGTCATGGCAAATATCGTCATGGTATGTCCCGAAGGAAACGAACGCAAATAATGGATCGGTGCATCGAAAAGCACCCGGTGGTATTCGATGAAACTGAAATGCCACATTGGGCGCATGTGCTGCAAAAATATAAACCGCTTAAAAATATTGGTCAAAACAACCACAACAAGAAGTGTAAGCAGCAGGACAGCTGCCTTCCGGTAATCGACAAACAGAAACAGCAACACCAAACCCGCAGCAAACCAACCGTTGCCCATAAAGGTGATGCAGAGGAAGAAGGAATCGAGAAAAGGATGGGATAAGCGGTTGATTGATAATTCGATCGTTCCCCGGGGGAAAAGGGCAACAAGCGCCAGTAAGGCGAGCCAGAAAACCAGGAAGGTATACGTGAACCCCGATGAGGGTAGTTGCCCGCTCTTTGTGAATCGAACGCCCCTGCGATCGTTGGCTGAAGGAGACATTTCTGCGTGCCTACGATGCAATCCAGGGTTGGAGGAATCGAGTGTTTCTAAGGATTTCTCCTCCTCCTGATAGCCATCGGGATCGTCGAAATGACACTTGCTGCGAAAAACAGACATGGGCAACAGGGACGGGATTGTTCTCAATGGTTTGTTTATCGATTCTGAAGCGCAAAATACAAATTTTCGGGGAAATAATCAGAGTCAGTTATTCAACAAAGAGAACCAGCCCTTTCAGATATTCACCTTCGGGATGGAACAAGTCGACAGGGTGATCGGGGGGATGGCCTAACTGATGAAGCATTTTAACAGAACGACCGGCCAGCACAGCCCCGGAAAAGACCGCTTCACGGAATCGTTCTTTGGAAACAACCTGGGAGCAACTAAACGTAAAAACGATCCCCCCGGGGCGAATTTGCTCAAAGGCTTTCGCATTGAGCCGCTTGTATCCCTGAAGCGCCTGATGTACGGCATCGCGGTGTTTGGCAAAAGCAGGCGGATCGAGTACAATCAGGTCGTAGCGGTCATTCTTGTCTTTCATAAAATCAAACGCATCGGCCACGAACGCCTGGTGCCGTTTATCGCCCGGAAAATTCCGATCGACATTTTCGCGGGTGAGGGCAATGGCTTTCTCCGACGAATCGACCGAGTGGACACTTCGGGCTCCTCCCTGCAAGGCCGAAAAGGAAAAGCCGCCTGTATAGCAAAACATGTTCAGCACATCGCGCCCAGACGCATAGCTCTGCAAAAGAAAACGATTATCCCGCTGATCGATAAAGAAACCTGTTTTTTGGCCTTCTTCCCAGTCGACCCGGAAGCTGAGCCCGTTTTCCTTCACAAGGCCGGGTATTGATGTGCCGAATATAAAACCATCCCGGGCATCGATCCCGGCTTTGAAGGGAATTGTTTTGGCGCTTTTATCATAAACAGCTTCCAGCCGGCTGCCCATCACTTCTTTCAATCCCAGGGCCAGTTTCTCGCGTAAGCGATACATCCCTACCGTGTGGCATTGCATAACGGCCGTCGGACCGTACACATCGACAATCAATCCGGGAAGGCCGTCGCCCTCGGCATACACCAGCCGGTAGGCAGTCGTTTCCAGACTGTCGGTCAAGCCAAGCGCTTTTCGCAACAGAAAAGCCTGACGGATTTTTTGGCACCAGAATGCATTGTCGATTGTTTCGTTGCGGAACGAGAAAAGCCGTACCGAAATGGAACCGATCTGGTAATGACCAAACCCCAGAAAGGCCCCGTCGAAAGACAGAACCCGAACAATGTCGCCTTCGTCCGGTCGCCCATCCATTCGGCTAATGGCGCCGGAAAAGATCCAGGGATGAAAGCGTTTCACCGATTGTTCCTTTCCCTTTTTCAAATGAAAGGTTGACGTGAAATCAGCCATGGTGTTCGTTCATAAAATGTTGATAGACCTGATGGGAGACCCAGGCATCGGTTGCCGCGTAGCGAAGTTGCGCTTCGGTTAGCTCTTCGGCTTCCCAGTTCGATAATTGCTGGGCTTTCGATATCCGGATGCCCAAAACAATGCCCGATAATTTTTTCAGACTGAAGTTGGTAATTCCCCGGTCTTTGGCTAAATCCTGCAATTCGACAAAACCTGCCGGAACAAAAGATTTTTTGGCCTGAAGTGCTTTGATATCGTCGCGAATAGCAATGCCTGCCTTTACAATGTCGGGATTGGTGAGCAAAGCGATTACTTTGCGGGGTAAGTCGCGGTGGTTTAAGCGAAACAGGAAGGCCCGTTCATCCGTCGAAAGCTGGAGCAAGGCCACCGGGTTCGTGTGCCCCTTTTTAAACGAAGGACGGGTTTCGGTGTCGAAGCCCAGGCAGGAAAAACCAGAAAGATAAGCAACGGCCTCGCGCAGCTGGTCCTTGGTTTTCACCACCGTAATTTCACCGTCAAACGTAAACGAGGGCAGCTGGTCCAGTTCCTCGCGGGTTATCTCTTCCTTATACGTCATGATCCCCTCCCTCTTCTTCCGGGGAATGACCCTTAAAATGTTGGTTTAACCAGCGATCGGCCCCGAAAAGCTGTTCCCCGGGGTATGCTGTATCGTTCGGGTCGGATTCGGAATAGATCCGATGGTGAATTGCCCGAAGAACGTTGACCAGTTTTTGTCCCCAGTACGTTTTAAACTGGTATTGAACTTCGCAGAGGGCACCGGTCATTTCGTCGAGGGCGCCGATGCGAAATGCCATAATGAAGTCTTTCATATCCTGATAGATATCGCACAAATTTTCGGAAATACTGGCATCAAGGGCTGTTTCACTGTATTGCATTCCGGAATCGAAAACTTCGGGATAACTGTCGAATTCTCCCAATTTCGCGCTGATTTTTTGTTGCAAAAACGCATAATCGACTTCCGTAACAAATTTTGCGGGCGATTCTCCATCGATCTCTTCCATATCGGGCAATAATGCTGCCTTAAGATAAAGAAGCGGCAAAAGTTTCTGGGCCTTGCCCAGAAAATTGTTCCGGCTGTGTGCCGAATGCGCATCCATAAACGCACAATACTCTTTGGCAACCGTAACAAATTCGATTACATTTTTCGAGTAGACAATCGAATCGGAATCATTTTCGACCATACAATTTTTTTATCCGGCAAAAATAAACAAAAAAATGAACCCGATGAACGTTCGCGTTCAACCCAAAGAGAAGGAAAGGCTTTGCCGGTTTATTCCTTTACGAATTTGATCACCGAAACGGAAGTTCCTTTCCCGATCCGGATAAAATACAAGCCGCGCCGGAGCATGGATACATCAATGGGGTTCTGGCTGCAGGTAATTCCCGAGCCAAACCGTTCACCCGACAGGCTGTAAATAGTATAAGGCAGGTGTTCGTAGCCCGTACCCCGGATGAAAATTGAGTTCCGTGCAGGATTGGGATACAGATGCCAAGTCACGGATTGCACATCGCGGCTCCCGGTAACCAGGCGCTGGTGGGGCAACTCAACCGGCGAAATGGATACCGAACCATCGGGCCCGGCCAAAAAAGCGCGGGTCCATTCCGGGCGGGCAGGCACCGTGTTGCTCGTTACACGGTCGGACCAATCCTGATCGGTGAGTCGTAAAAATTGTTCCGTAACGGTTTCATAATACGAAAAGAAAGGCCCGGTGTACACAACATACCGATCGAGGCCGGGTGTTTTCACCATCACGGTTCCCAAATTGACCTTCCCGGTGCCGGCATGAAGCACATAGCCCACGGGTACCCCCAACTGATCGGTGGGTTGGGTGTGTAAATCGACGACAGGGTAATCGTCTTTGATTATATCGAAATCATTTACAAACAAACTATTATACCAACCCGAGTAGGGAGGGGCTCCACTTCCACCTCCTTCGAAGAGAAAGGATTGAAGCCACTTTTGCTCGTCGGTGGAAAAGGGAACATTGTCGATTTCTTTTTGGGCCAGCCCTTGGAGTTTTCCCATAATTTCGGCAAAACGGGGGAAATAATTCTGTAGCATATAAAACTCCCAATTGTCGGAAGTCAGCGTGGAAAAAAAGGCTCCGGCATCTTCGGCAAAACGGGCTAAGGAAGCATAAAATTCGGGATAGGGTTCGACATAAACATACGGGAACGAGCAACCGGTCATACCGGTATACGAAGGTTTGGCATACAAAAGGTTATCGTGCCGCAACTGGCTCCAGGAAGCCAGTTGGGTATTCATTTTCTGTTGGTGCCAGGCCGATGTTTGCATAAAAAACGGCAGAGGATCTTCCGTTTCCGACGGGTTCAGGCAACGGATAGCCCCCAGCCAACTGTTATAGAGACTGCTTTCCCAGAAGGAGGCATCTTTCTGATTGATCAAATAACGTAAATTGGCCAGGTTGGGTGCATAATGATATTCCTCCAGTTCTTCTTCCAGAAAAAAAGCGGCGTCGCTGTTGCCCAGAGCATAGAGGGCATCGAGCGGATCGGGCAGTCCCCGGTGAATTTTTTGATTTTGGTAAATAATCCGGTCGTACACCACATTGGCCAGTGCATACGAATCGATAATAAAGCGCTGACCCGAAAGCCGGAACGATACCGGCAAGGTGTCGGGAGCGCTGGCAAAGGGATCGACAAAGAGCATGCCCCCCATGATTTTCTGTTCGAAACCGGATTCCTGCGACAGCCCGGCATAATAGTCGTCGTAGCGCACATCGTCGAGCAGGTTCCGGGGATCATCGATCCCCCTGGCCAGGCAGTACGATTCGAGTTCCTTCGGCGTCACATTGTCGCTCTCGCCTACCAGGTAGTTGATGATGGTTTCGTTCTGGGCAAACAAGTTCTTTTTCGGCGATTCGCTGCTCAGCTTGTTCAACAACAGGGCGCTGATGTTCATCCGGCGTATTTCGTCCTTTCCCCAGGGATCCTCCCATGGGTTCGGAGCGGGAGCGGTTAAGAAGAATTCGATGCGGCCCAGCCACATCATGGTGCGGAAATAGGGTTCGAGGGAACGATAACCCATCATCTTGTCCTCGTTGGTAAATACATAATGTCCCCGAACCTTAAACTGGGAAAAATCGATCTCCCGGCTCCGGCTTTCCCGGCAAAAAAGGCTGCAAGCCCCGGGGGATCCACTTTCGATTAATTGCATGATTTCGTCGTATTGTCCGCGGCTGGACAGCCGGGGTACGTGTATTTGTTCGGTTATAAGCGAATACGCAACGGCCAGGTAAAGATCTGCATCCCTGAGGCTTTCAATAATTTCTTCCGAACTGGAATAGGGCGCTGCAAACGAGGGAAAACGCGCGTACATTTCGGCCAGATAGGCTTCGAGGTTACCGAGCATCACCATCCGCTCGATGTTTTTCAGCAGAAAACTGTACGAACAATGCAGGGCATGCAGAATGGCATCGGTGGATATATAAAGGGGAAGATCGTTGGCGTAGACCGTATGGACTGCGTTGCCAAAATTGGAATACGATAAACGTTCGCTGACAAAAAAGTGATTCTGTTCGAGCAGACTGGTTTCATCGGCCGAAAGCTTCAGTTTCGACTGAAGGGAATCGAAAAAAAGCACAGCGCTGAATCCGGGGGTGGCATCGCAACCTTTGTAATAAGATTTGGCCGGACGGGGGTACATAACCTCAAGTCCCCGGTACGATAAATCGACGTTTTGGGACTTGAAGGATTCGTACGCAGTAAAATCGATTTGTGCATAGGATGAAAAAGCAAGCAGCACAAGCAACAGAAATAGGGGTGATCGTTTCATGGCTTTACGTTTTTGATTGAACAATCAAAGTTATGAAAAATAGATAGTAAAAACCACTAAATATCAATAGTTTTCAAAAAAAACAAAACGACCTATACCTATAACCGGGATGTCCATCGGGGTAGAGGCAATTCAATGTTCCAAAAAAGAGCAACAACCCGAATCCGGGTTGCACGAAAAGCCCTGACAGGGCTTAATTTCAATAACCCCGGGTGAAACGCAGTGGACCCCTGGGTAAGAGAACGCGAGCAGAAGAACCGTTCGATCCACCCGGCCGGTTTAGCGGCAGAATTTTGTATCGAACGGAACAGCAGCGCGTTGTAGACATCATTTGATATTCAAAAGCTATCGAAAACAGGTGTACGTCGAATCTTGTTTAACAAGGGATTCCTCTTCGCCAACTGGCGGATCGGAATGACATCCTTTTCCGGAATGCATTCAACTTTTGTGTCATCTCGATCCCGATAGCCTTTGTAACTTTACAGCGTGAGCAATTCTTTGTAACAAGGAATTAAAAATCAAGAAAATTATTTATATCCCGCCGATCCTTTTTGGTTGGACGGCCTGTGCCCCGATCGCGATCGCTCCATTGCATGTATTGCTGCACTTCGAGAATTTTCAGGTTTTCGGGCGGCGTTATGTCTTCCATGAATTGGGGAACCAGTTTGGCTCCCATGCGGTTTTCGGAAAGCTGCAGCACTTTATACCGGTAGACAACGGGTTGCCTTTTCACCTCGATGATGGCGCCAGCGTGCAGTTCCCGGGAGGGTTTTACCTCCATTCCCTGAATGGTGATGTGACCCTTTTTACATGCTTCGGTGGCCAGGCTGCGGGTTTTGTACAAGCGAACGGCCCATAACCATTTATCGATGCGAACCCCCTTTTCCACTATTTTTTATTGAACAGGTTCATGGTCTGGTCGAGGCCAATGGTCACAAAGGAACGGATTAGTTCCGTTGCCTGCCCGAGACGTTCGGTAAGCGCTTTTTCCTCTTCGTCGGACCAGTTGCTGAGGACAAAATCGACCTGTTGTCCTTTCGGGTAGTCGTTGCCTATTCCGAAACGCAAGCGGGCATAATCCTGGGTTCCCAGTGTATCGTTGATATGTTTCAGTCCGTTGTGCCCGGCATCGCTTCCCTTCCCGCGCAGGCGTATGGACCCAAATGGCAGGGCAAGATCGTCGACAAGGACCAGGAGGTTTTCGAGCGGTATCTTTTCTTTTTGCATCCAGTAACGGACAGCATTCCCGCTCAGGTTCATGTAGGTCGAAGGTTTCAACAGGACGAGGGTTCTTCCCTTCACTTTGCATTCGGAAAGGGCACCATAGCGTTTGTTGGCATCAAAAACAACATTGGACGCCCCGGCAAAAGCGTCCAATATTCTGAATCCAATATTGTGTCGTGTATTCCTGTATTCTTCCCCGATGTTACCCAAACCTGCAATCAGGTACTTTGTGCCGGACACCTGTTTGTTTGTCCATGGAAATATCATCGGTCGGAATAATTATTCTTTGGTTTGTGCGGCAGCACGGGCAGCACGGGTGATCATGATCCGGATAACGGGTACCGATTTCTGGTTCAGAATGACAACATTCTCCAGTTGAATATCGCTAACGCGGAGCGATTGCCCCAGGTCAAGTTCAGAAACATCGATGGTTATTTCATCGGGCAGGTCTTTTACAAGCGCCATCACTTTCAGCCGACGCAGTTCGACCTGCAACTTACCCCCCTTGCGAATTCCCTTGGCAAAACCCTGCACAGCAACAGGAACCTCAATTTTTACGGGTTTATCGTCGAATACTTTCTTAAAATCGATGTGAATCACTTCGTCGGAGACCGGATCAAATTGCAGATCCTTCATGATGGCCAAATGTTTTTGTCCTTCAACATCAAGGTTAACGATGTAAACGCTGGGCGTATAAATCAGTTTAAGCAATTCGTTTTTAACCACATAAAAATGAACCGGGTTATCTGTTCCGTAAAGAACACAGGGAACATTTCCTTCGTTGCGAACTTTTTTTGAATCCTTTTTTCCGGTGGTTTCACGGAGTTTTCCGTTAAGATCGAATGTTTTCATACTTCTTTGTTTTGTGGTACTCAGCCCTTCCCGTCCCGACCCATGCCGTTCAGGGACAAACCGCATACACAGGTTAATAATCTAATTTTTAAAGCGGTGCAAAGATAGAAGAATCTTTATAAAATAAAAGAAGGCAGGTCGTTTTTTTTTGCTTGCCTTCGCCGAAGATTTACTATTTTATCATTCGATATAAAACGAGCTGATTGATTTGTAGTAATACACTTTGTCGATAACATCGGCCAGCAGGGGCGCAATCCCGATGGTTTTGATTTTTTCGGAATGGGCCCGAAGGGGAATGGTATCGGTAAAATAGATGGCATCGAGGGCCGATTGTTCAATGCGTTCGATGGCGGGTCCCGAGAGGATGGGATGCGTGGCAAAGGCCCGGACGCTGTTGGCCCCTTTCTCCATAAACAGGTTGGCTGCGGTGGTAATGGTTCCGGCCGTATCGATGATGTCGTCGACGATGACCACATCTTTCCCGGCAACGTCGCCAATTACGGTCATGTTCCCGATGAGATTGGCCTTGCTTCGGGTTTTATGACAGATAACCAGGTCGGTTTCGAGCAATTTAGCATAGGTGTTTGCCCGTTTGGTGCCCCCCACGTCGGGCGATGCAATGACCACGTTGGGCAGGCGCATCTCTTTGATGTAGGGAACAAAAAGCGATGAGGCATACAAATGGTCGACCGGCACATCGAAAAAACCCTGAATCTGGTCGGCATGCAAATCGACGGTAATAATCCGGTCGATACCGGCCTTGGAAAGTACATCGGCAACGAGTTTGGCACCGATCGACACCCGGGGCTTGTCTTTCCTGTCCTGACGGGCATAGCCGAAATAAGGTATGACCGCAATCACTTTATAGGCCGAAGCCCTTTTGGCAGCATCGATCATCAACAGCAACTCCCAAAGATTATCGGAAGGCGGAAAAGTCGACTGGACAATAAAAACATACGAGCCCCGGATCGTTTCCTCAAAACAGGGTTCAAATTCCCCGTCGCTGAATCGGGGGCACGACGATTTTCCCAATTCAATACCCAGTTGTTTGCATATTTGTTCGGTAAGATAGGACGTGGCTGTTCCCGTAAAAACTTTTAAAGGAGCTTTGCGTGGCATGCTACAGTAGTTTTGGTTGAGTTGCTGCGACAAAAATATAAATTACAGCGTGCATTTCCATCAATTGGATCGTTTTCCTTTCAGAAAATGATCCTTTTATTCACGATGCGGGGAGTTTTGTATGTTCACGGATTCAATAAAATTCAGAATTTCGTCTCTTCCCTGACGGTTTTGCGCCGAAGTGACGAAAAGTGCCGGCAATTCTTCCCAGTATACGTTTAGTTTTTCTTCGTAGGCCGCTCGGAACGATTCCATCTGTGCTTTGTTCAGTTTATCGGTTTTGGTAAAAACAATGGCCAGCGGGATTCCGTTTTTCCCGAGCCAGCTTAAAAAATCCAGATCATTTTGTTGGGGTTCGTGGCGGGAATCGACCAATACAAAAACACAAAACAAGTTTTCGCGTTTCAGAAGATAGGTCCGGATAAACTGTTCCCATTTCCGGCGTTCGGTAAGGGGCACCCGGGCAAAACCATAGCCGGGCAAATCGACCAGATACCATTGGTTATTAATGAGAAAATGGTTGATCAGCCGGGTTTTCCCGGGTTTCCCCGATATTTTTGCCAGGTTGTTCCGCCCGGTCAGCATATTGATCAGCGACGATTTACCCACGTTGGAGCGTCCGATAAAAGCATACTCGGGTTTGTCGGGTCTGGGACATTTCGCCACATCGGTGTTGCTTATTACAAATTGTGCATCGTGGATGATCATAATGAAATACAGGTTAAGGGATGTATATCTCCAAAAGCTGAAGGGTTGGGGTTTTCGGCGTAATGCGTATACTGTTGAGGGCAGCCGGCACCAGCAGGGTTTCTCCTTTCCCGATGCTTTCGCTCTTTCCTCCCTCTTTGCCCACCTCGCCTGCTCCGTCGAGACACATCAGAATCACAAAACTGTCGAAAGCATAAAAATCGCGTTCTACGCTGTGGTTCAGGTCGAGGCGGTTGGTGACGAAATAAGCGCACGAAACGAGCTCCACGGGTTGGTTCCATGCAACTGGCACCGTTTTCTTCGTATTGTTGGCCTTCGAATAATCGATTACGTCGAGGGCCAGATCGAGGTGAAGTTCCCGTTCGTTGCCGTCGGAATCTTTCCGTTCGTAGTCGTATATCCGGTAGGTGATATCGGATGTTTGCTGTATTTCGGCAATCCGGTTTCCGGATCCGATGGCATGAATCCGCCCGGCGGGGATGAAAAACACGTCGCCCTTGTGCACTTTCTCGTAATGGAAAAGTGTATCGAGCGAATGATCGTCGAGCTTTTTCAGGAACGTGTCGCGGTTGGTG
>DAIMEA010000005.1:0-27272 GCA_036725585.1 Prolixibacteraceae bacterium
TCTCTTCCTCCTGGTTAGCGACCGGACGCTGGCCCAGTTGCTCGATCAGGCTTCAGACAATGGACTGGAACCCGGCCGCGATTTTGGTATCCTGTCGTACAACGAAACACCCATGAAACGCTATGTGAAAAACGGCATTTCGGTGATATCGACCGACTTTGTCGAGATGGGGAAACGGGCGGCCGAATTTGTTCTGAACCCGGGCCCGATAAAAACCGTCGTCCCCACCCGCTTAATTGAACGAAACTCGTTTTAAAATAAAATACTATGTACTTTTTAGGTTACGACATTGGAAGTTCTTCGGTAAAAGCATCGCTCATTAACGGTGAAACGGGCGAATGCCTGGCCGACGATTTTTTTCCGAAACAAGAAATGAAGATTACGGCCAGCCAGCCCGGCTGGGCCGAACAACATCCCGACTTATGGTGGGAAAACCTAAAGATGGCCACACATTCGGTCATGGCCCGGTCGAAGATCGATCCTGCCGACATCGAAGCCATCGGGATCTCCTACCAAATGCACGGGCTGGTTGTGGTGGATAAAAACAACCGGGTACTGCGTCCCTCCATCATCTGGTGCGACAGCCGGGCGGCCGCCATTGGCGACGCAGCCTTCGAAAGCCTTGGGGCCGAACGCTGCCTGGCCAGCCTGCTCAACTCACCGGGAAATTTCACGGCTTCCAAACTGAAGTGGGTAAAAGACAACGAACCCGACCTCTATGCCCAAATCGATCGTATCATGCTTCCGGGCGATTACATTGCCCTGCGAATGACCGGCGAATCGACCACAACGATCTCGGGGCTTTCAGAAGGCATGTTCTGGGATTTCCGGAACAATGCCCTTTCGTCGATGGTTATGGACCACTACGGTTTTCCTGCATCGATGATTCCCCGGATTGTTCCCACTTTTTCGGAACAGGGCAAACTCGGCGCTGCGGTGGCCAAAGAACTGGGACTGGCACCGGGCATCAAAGTCACCTATCGTGGCGGCGACCAACCCAACAACGCCCTTTCGCTCAATGTGCTCAATCCGGGCGAAATTGCCACTACCGCGGGCACTTCGGGCGTTGTATACGGTGTAAGCGAGGAAGTAAAATTCGACCCCTTCTCCCGGGTGAACACCTTTGCCCATGTGAACCACACCCCGGAACAAAACCGCCTGGGCGTTCTCCTGTGCATCAACGGAACCGGCATCCTTTACTCGTGGTTGCACAAAAACATAGGAGGAGGATCGCTCTCGTACAAGGATATGGATGCCCGGGCCGGTACGATCGCCATCGGATCGGAAGGCGTCAGCATTCTTCCTTTTGGTAACGGGGCCGAACGGGTACTCCGAAACAAAAATCTGGGTTCGATAATCAGCGGATTGAATTTTAACACGCACAACCCGGCCCACCTATTCCGGGCAGCACAGGAAGGGATTGTTTTTGCCTTCCAATACGGTATGGAAATCATGAAGGAAATCGGTATCCATCCTTCCGTGATCCGTGCCGGAAAAGCGAACATGTTCATGAGTTCCATTTTCCGCGACACCCTGGCGGGCATCAGCGGAGCCAGCATCGAGCTGTACAACACCGATGGATCGATCGGTGCAGCCCGTGGCGCAGCCATGGGTTCGGGTTACTACCGTTCGTTTGCCGAAGCTTTTGGCAGCCTGAAAAAACTCGACACCATCGAGCCCGACCTTTCCCGGAAAGCAGAATATGAAGCAGCTTACGGTAACTGGAAAGAACTGTTGGAAAAAGAGGTTTAGCAAAAGTCAATAGAAATATAGCAGAAAATAATCAACATTTATAAACGAAAAATTTAAAATAATTATGAGCGTAGTAGTTGGAAACAAAGAGTACTTCAAAGGAATTGGGAAAATTCAGTTTGAAGGAGCAGAATCGAAAAATCCATTGGCATTTAAATGGTACGACGAAAAGAAAGTGGTAGCCGGGAAAACCATGAAGGAACATCTCCGGTTTGCCATTGCTTACTGGCACACCCTCTGCGGAACGGGTGGCGATCCCTTCGGCCCCGGGACAAAAAATTTCCCCTGGGACGAACCAAAGGATGTTATGGAAGCCAACAAGGCCCGTATGGATGCCGCATTTGAATTCATCACGAAAATCGGCGCCCCGTTTTATTGCTTCCACGACACCGATGTAGCCGGCGACGGACCGGT
This sequence comes from Prolixibacteraceae bacterium, assembly GCA_036725585.1. Classification (GTDB taxonomy): domain Bacteria; phylum Bacteroidota; class Bacteroidia; order Bacteroidales; family Prolixibacteraceae; genus DAIMEA01. Next base: position 2,167 of record DAIMEA010000005.1, read on the forward strand.
TTTCGAAATTGAAAGCCGTTTGGCCAAAATGGTCGACTATGCCAAAGCAAAACAGGCAGCCTCGGGCGTGAAACTCCTGTGGGGAACTGCCAATGTGTTCAGCAACAAACGTTACATGAACGGCGCATCGACCAATCCCGATTTCCAGGTAGTTGCCAACGCGGCTGTACAGGTTAAAAACGCCATTGATGCAACCATTGCACTGGGCGGAACCGGTTATGTATTCTGGGGAGGAAGGGAAGGTTATATGAGCCTGCTCAACACCAATACAAAAAAGGAAATTGACCACCTGGGACAGTTCCTGCGCATGGCCCGCGATTATGCCCGTGCACAGGGATTCAAGGGAACTTTCTTTATCGAGCCCAAGCCCATGGAACCCACCAAGCATCAGTACGATTTCGATGTACAAACCGTACTCGGATTCCTGAATGCACAGGGATTGATCGACGATTTCAAACTGAATGTGGAAGTAAACCATGCCACCCTGGCTGGTCATACTTTTGCCCATGAACTGCGCATGGCAGCCGACGCCGGTAAACTGGGATCGATCGATGCCAACAAGGGCGATTACCAGAATGGCTGGGATACCGATGAGTTCCCCACCAATATTTACGAAATTACCGAGGCAATGCTCGAAATTCTTCCGGCTGGCGGATTCACCGACGGGGGGATCAATTTCGATGCAAAAACCCGCAGGAATTCAACCGATCTCGAAGATATCTTCATCGCCCATATCAGCGGGATGGATGTTTTTGCCCGTTCGCTGGTCATTGCCGACAAAATCCTGACCCAGTCCGATTACCTGAAAATGCGTGCCGACCGCTATGCTTCGTTCAACACCGAAAAAGGGAAAGCATACGAAGCCGGTAAACTGACCCTTCAGGACATGGTTGCCATCGCCAAAGAGGTGGGCGAACCGAAACAAGTCAGCGGAAAACAGGAGTTGATGGAACAATTGATCAACTTGTACATTTAAGTGCAAGGATCCGGAAATATACAGCGCCCACATTGCGTTGGCGCTGTTTCTGCAGATGAATGTACTGCCTTTTGAAAAGGCCGATCATTATCTGCCCGCCATATATCAAGGGGTTGTCGTAAAAGACAGCCCCTTTTTTTCAGGGTTTGTATTTCAATGCTTCGGGCAAATAGTTCCGAAGTTCTTCGATTCTTTTTTCTGTTAAGGGATGGGTACTCAGGAATTCGGGGACCGGGGTTCCTCCAAGGGCAGCCATCCGTTCCCAGAAACGAAGCGCTTCCGAAGGGTCGTATCCGGCCATGGACATAAAAATCAGGCCCAGCTTGTCGGCTTCGTATTCGTGTTTGCGGGAATAGGGCAGAATCACGCCCAACTGGCTTCCGATACCGTAAGCATTCAGGAAAATATTCCGGGTTTGCTCCGGCTCGTTTTGAATCGCCAGATCGAGGGCCATACCGCCCAATTGGGCAATCAGGCCCTGGCTCATCCGCTCGTTTCCGTGCTGGGCCACTGCATGGGCAATTTCGTGGCCCATAACCGTAGCTACACCGGCTTCATTCAGGCAAACCGGGAGGATACCGGAGTAAAAAACCACTTTTCCACCCGGCATGCACCATGCATTGATGTCGGGTTTTTCGACGAGGTTAAATTCCCAGGAAAAAGCGGAAGCCCTGTTTTCCAGCCCGTTGTCTCTCAGAAATTTCATTACGGAAGCCGAAATCTTCGATCCGGTGTTTTTGACCATTTTTACCGGGTCGCCTTTGGTAATCACAACCGAAGAATCGAGAAACTCGCGGTAACTGGTCAGACTTAAAGAGACCATTTGCGATTCGGGCAATAAACTCAACTGTTTCCGCCCGATGATAGGAACGGTGGAACAGGCCTCGAAAAGGACCAGGAACAGGACCAATCCGAGGATGCGATTCATTCGTTTCATAATAATACTCGTTGATTTATCAACTAAAGATAGAGCAAATGATCGTCGGGTCAAGCAGTGTTCCGTCATTTTTTATGTCCGAAGCGATTCACTTTTCAGGGCATTTTCCCTTTTTCCGTTAGAATGGCCTGATACATACTGGCGAACGAGGCATTGATCAGAATCATTGCCGGGAAGACCCCAACAACTAGGCAGATCAGTCCGCCAATGAAAATAAAAATCGAAGCCAGTCCTAAACCAAACAGGGTCCATCCGTAGCCCCGGGTCAGGCGCCAGCTTTCCTCGACCGATTGTACCGGATCGAGCCCTTTGTCCATTACCAGGTAGGGGACGAAGGCCAGGCGGCAGGCAAAAATAATCCCGGGGATCACGAGGGCAACCAATCCGATCCCGACAATGGCTACGCGGAGCAAATGGGCGAGCACAATGTTCAGATAATTTTCTTTGAATCCGCTGACCAAATATCTTAATTCGGGTTTCTGATCGCGTACCCCCTGAACAAACATCATAGCAGCACCAAATGAAAAAACAGGTTTAACCAGCAGGAAGACGGTGATCCCGATTAGAATCAGAACAATGATCCATAATCCCAAAACAGGAAAGGATTGCCCTCCTTCGTAGTTTTGTTGAAACGGGCCTCCATGAAAAATCCCGCTGATGATCACGGCCAGGAACAGCCATAAAAAATACTTTTTCATCACATACCAGCCATTGCCAATGCTTTCGCTAATGGTTGGCCGGTGAAAATACTGAAGTGTTTCCATGTCTCTTGATTTTTAATTCGAGGCAAACATACGTCATCCGGCAAACCCATTTTAACTACTTTGGTAGGAAAAAACAAAAACACTACTTTGGTAGGACAAAAAAAACGCAGGCATCTGTATCTTTGAAAAACCATTATCCGTTTGCATCCATGCTTCGTTTTTCGTATATCGTCACCTTTATTCTATGTGTTGCCCTGGCCGCCTTCGGCATTCTATTGTCGGAAAGCCTGCGCCGGGAGCATCCCGACAAACGACGGTACACGCAATTGATTTTTCAGCAAGCTTTTGTTTATGTATTTGCTTTTTACGGAATTGGTGGACACTTTCTTTTTTCCCTCCTTTTGCAAGCCGAACGCACTTATTCGGATTTGATTGGGAAAATGTCTTTCATCCTTTTTGTGTTTGCCATTCCGTTTCTGCTCCTTTCCTGGTGGTTCTTTTTTCAAATTGTGGTCCCCGTACGTTTCCCATCGCAAAATAAGAGGATTGTTCTCCTTTTTTATCTTGCAACCTTAATTCTGAGTGCCTCTACCCTCTTCCTTTTACCAACCGATAAAACTCTTTTTGAGAAATCCATTTACGTAATCAGCCTGGGGAATATGCTCATCAACGGTTTCGCCGCGTTGTTTCTGTTCCTTTCCCGAAATGCTTTTCCAAATGGAAGGCTAAAGACAGCCGCAGGGCTTGTGTTCTTCGGCATTGCTGCCCTAAGTGCTTCGGCTGCTTTTTTCAGTCTTTTCAATTCCTGGGTCAGCCAGCTGTATCTTCTGTTCTTTTTTGCCTCTTTTACATGGCTTCCGGTTTTGTTTCGATATATCATCGGGCACAAAAGCGAGCCGGCCATTGGAGCCGGGGAGCATTTTGAAGGATTTTGTGCCGCATTTGGAATCTCGAAAAGGGAAGCGGAAATCATTGTGCAAATTTGCGAAGGACGAACCAATAAGGAAATTGCCGAAAAACTATTCATCACCCTGCAGACGGTCAAAGATCACACCAGCCGGATTTATCTGAAAACCGGGGTTCGGAACCGGACCGAACTAAGCAACCGGGTTCGGGCTGTTTTGCCCAATCCGGTCAAAGCGGGAAGTTAAGCATTCCGGACTTCCTGAAAAAGTGAAAAAAAAAGCTTATCTTTTCTCGAACCGAAAATTAATTTATATTTGCACACCCAATTCCAGAAAAGCCCGGGTGGCGGAATTGGTAGACGCGCTGGACTCAAAATCCAGTTCCAGCAATGGAGTGCGGGTTCGATTCCCGCCCCGGGTACGAACATTAAATTATAAAACCCTTGTATTGAATAAAATACGAGGGTTTTTCTTTGGGTGGGTAACATAATCGGAACACGAAATAATTCAGACAAAAAATCGTGGATCTTCATCGCCCTGTTTGTGCAATAACATTGGGGTTCGATTCCGTTTGTTCCTTATCATGCAATATTCAGAAGCAAAATTTAACATATTGTGTGTATTTCTCTTTTAAAAAATAGCACCATTTTGTGTCAAAATGTACGTAAAAAGTATATTTGTTGAATGAATATTCGATAATAATCGATACAAAAGCATTATGTGCGTTTCCTGGAATCTGTTTAAGATGAAAAAAGCATTAATTCTTGCCGTAACTATTTCGCTGTTATCCCTCTTTTCCTGGAGGCTATCAGCTATTTCATTCATTCCCAAAAGCAACTTTCCTGTAAGAATTGATGATGCATTTGTTGTTTCGTCGAGTGAAAACATTTACGTTTTAAACTTTGACGGATTCTGGCAATATAGCCCCGGATCTGACCTGTGGGCGAAAAAAGCCGATTTTCCTGTAGCCGGAGCCTATTCACTAACAGGGTTCTCCATAGGAACAAAAGTGTATTTTGGATTTGGAAAATATAATGGACAATCAATAATGGATCGTCTTTACTGCTATGACCCCTCAACCGATTCATGGTCCGAAACCCAGGCTATACCCACCGTGGGAAGATCAAATCCCAATTCGTTTGTAATCGGCAACTGTGCCTATATAATGGGCGGAATTGATGCATCAAAAAAAGACAGGAACGAAATGTGGAAATATGATTCTTCAACCGACAGTTGGAGCCAGGTTACCCCCCTGCCTGTATACCCCAGCCGTTTTGGACATGCTACCCTGATCAACAATGGAAAAGCAGTTATTATTTCCGGAGAATACATTGATGTAAGCATGTTTGCAACATATTTGCTCAGCGATATCTGGACTTATGATCCCTCGACCGATAAATGGACAGAAGGCAATTTTATCAACTTTAAGTATACCACTTCTTCCTTCACAATTAATGGCACAGGCTATATTTTCGAATCCTATAAATCGCGATTGTACACGTATTCTTTTGAGGCGCAAACCCGGTCATTTTTTGCATATATGAGCGAAGTATCGTATTACTGGGATTACTTCCTGAATATCGGAGACCGCATGTTTCTGTTAAAATATTCCGGTGTTTTTCAGGAACTTTCTCTCGACCTCGCCCCATCCTCACTTTCTTTATCGTTAATAGATGAAGGGATACCTGAAAATGCGGGAACGGGTTATTGGGTAGGAACACTTTCGGCTGAGGGTGGTGCCGACGATTTTTATGAATTTTCCGTTGCACCTGATAAAAACGGGAACAGGCTCGATAACGATTATTTTGAAATCCATTTTAATTATTTGTATTTGAAAAAAACGGTTAATTACGAAGAGACCGATACCCTGAAAGTGTCCGTAAAAGCTACAAACAATGCTGGATATTCATTAATACATACAATTTCAATCCCGGTTGTTAATGTTAATGAAGCTCCTGAAATAACGGGCATCTCAAACACCATAATCAACGAAGAGACTTTTGGAGAATGGTCGTCGGAAATACAAACAAACGCTTCAGGAGATGAATCAAGCCTTAGCTTTTCGCTGTTTAACTCCGACCAAGAGCAAGGAGCTGATAATAAATATTTTAACATAACAGGGAACACGCTTTTTTGCCATAGCTTACCGGAATTTGAAAACAAAGATTCCCTTAATGTTGCCATTAAAGTAACAAATAACAACGGCGAATCACAGACAGGTTCCTTTGTACTTTACATTTTGAAAGGAAATTATTTTGAATTCAGCCCTTCGGATATATTATGTTCGACAACAGAGAGCGCTATACCGGAATTGTCGGCAATCGGGACAGTAATGGGAATTTTCTCGGCTTTTGGCGGTATGGATACAACGATCGTTTTTACGCTTTCCCCAAATGAAGCCGGCGATGAACTCGACAATGATTTTGTGGAAATTACATCAGGGAATCTACTTTGCCTGAGCAAAGAACCTGATTATGAAACAGACTCAGTAATTGATGTTTCCATTAGGGCGACAAACGGCTTAGGGTTTTACCGGATTGAAACATTCTCATTCGATGTGCTGAATGTTAATGAAGCCCCTGAAATTACGGGGATTTCTGAAACAATCATCCATACAAACGATTACTTGCAGTGGTCGGCTGAAATCTTGCTTGAACCCGGGTATAATGTTTCAGAATATGAGTTTTCACTGGTGGAATCCGATAAAACATCGGGCGCAGACAATTCATATTTTGAACTATCAGAGAACGTGCTTTACTGTATAAAAAACCCGGAATACAGTGAAAAAAATTTCCTGTCAATTGCAATTCAAGTAATTGATAATCATAATGAATACCGTATAGCATCATTTTCCGTTGAAGTTCAAAAAAACAGCAGCATATACGGACTTGATTCCCAAACAGGCTTTAACCCGATTATAATGAATCAATACATTACAATTTCAACATGTTTGGACGAGCCTGTCATTTTTGAAGTAATCGATCTCAAGGGTTCAAAAATTAAGTCGGGAACATTATTCTCCGGCGATCAGCAAATAAACACGAAGCAACTTAATACCGGTTTTTATATACTCAAACTGAAATCAAACAGTAAAGCAGAGGTAATCAAGTTTCATAAAAACCGGTAAAAATCTATCCTGCTCCTTCGGATTTGCAGAAACATTCATAAGCGCTGGTGCGGATCTGCGATCCGCACCTATAAACCAAGGATTTGCACTTCTACACACGAAACAAACTCCATATCAACCAAGCCTTTGCCCCCGGTATAATCTGTTGCCGAACTGTAAAGGTATTCTTCAGGGGTTGCAACTATTTCGGCACGGACAGGGTTAGTGTGGATGTAATCCATTTTTTCCTCCAGAAATGCCTTAGAATGTATCTTTATGGCATCGTAGCCATCCTGCCACACTTTGTAATTCTTATCTTTTTGTTGTTTTTATCCCTATTTGAAAAAGAATTGTCTACTTTCTTGACTCTAAAGGGATCATGCCGATATAGATTTTGTAAGTAAGAATGATTGAAATGAAATGAATCGACAATAATAGGACGATATACCGAACGAGTAAAAATGTCTCCCGATTGCTATCGTGGACCATTCAACAATTGTTAACGTGCAGTAGCAGACATATCCCGGCGTTATTTTGTTTTTTATTCCCATGAATATAAAAATAAGGAAAACATTTAATAACGGGATCACAGATCCCGAACCTGAAGGCGCGTATTATAAATACGCACCAGCCGCCGCGAACATCCCCACCAGCCAGGGTACGCAGCAGCCACATATCCCGTTAAGCTAGGTAGGGTACAAGCACATAAAATGCAGTTTTTTTTAAATACAACCCTGTGGTTTATATAAGGATTCAAAAACACGCTGCCGACAGTTTCGCAAAGGCCTTCGGAAAAAATTCCTTTGCTTCCTCGTTTTCCGGTTCTTCTTCAATCCAATTGCGCTCCTTTATCGGGAAATGGTACAGGCTCCACTTTTGATCGGCATATTCGGCCGCGGTGAAATTTTCTACCCAATCGCCACAATTGATGTATCGGACCGAACGGCCTCTCAATTGGATTACTTTATCTTTAGGCGCATGCTTATGACCACAAATAACGGTCGAACAATTCTTGGCAAGGGCCGAACTACATACTGCCTTTTCAAATGAGGTCAGACGGTTTTTCCCCTCACCGCTTTTTCGCCTTATGAATATGGGGTCGAAAACAATGGCTGCAAAACCGACCCGTCGTCGAAGGATATTGATGAGCTGATAGAAGATCGTTATAAACCCAAACAAGGCGGCTCCGGTTTTGGCTAGCCACTTTGCTTTATGAATGAGATGATCGAAAATATCGCCATGAACAATCCAGATATTCTCCCCGTTCAGACAGAGAACCTGTTGGTCGCTTATGGTCAGGTTTCCTAAGTTTATGTTGCTGAAACTCCGGAGGAACTCATCATGATTCCCCGAGATATAATCCACTTTGACGCCCTTTTCGAGCATCTTCAGTAAATAGCGAACCAGCTTTACATGCGACTTTGGGAAATAATTGTGGGAAAAACGCCAGGTATCAAAAATATCACCGTTGAGAATCATTCTTTCCGGTGCAATCGATTTTAAATATTGGAGAACCCATTTTGCCCGGCAGGCATGAGTAGCCAGGTGAATATCGGACAAAACCACAACATCAAGCTTTCTTTGTTCCATGAATCCGTTGATAAAACAAAGGCACAAAATGGCATTTCTCTGTAAATATTTGGTTAAACGAAAGTTATTGTTTCTTTAAAAGGATATAAAAACACAAAACTGAATATTAAGCCCATAAAAATCCATCAAATAATATGTTTATATAGGTTTAGACACTTTCAATTAGTTAAGATAAACTTTATTGTCCCTCAACAAGATATCGGGCAAACAATTGCCCAATAATTTCCGCGAGGTTGTTACATATCAATATGTTAATGAGTATGAATCAATAATCCCAAAATAGTGTATATTTGAAGGATACATTTCATATTATACCAACATTTTATGCTCCGTCTGGAAAACCTGTCCAAATTCTATGGCCCGATACAAGCTGTAAACCGGGTAAGTCTCGAAATTTCGAAAGGGGAGTTTTTCTGCCTGCTGGGCCCCAGCGGCTGTGGCAAAACCACCATCCTCCGTATGATTGCCGGATTTGAAAAAGCCAGCGAAGGACGGATTTTGCTCGACGGCCGGGACATTACCGGAGTGTCCCCCAACAAACGGGATATCCATACGGTTTTTCAGAATTATGCTCTTTTTCCCAATTTCAATGTTTCGGATAATATAGTTTATGGACTAAAATTCAGGAATCTATCGAAAGAGGAGCAGAAGGATCGTTTGGATCAGATAGTCCACCTGGTCGGGCTCGAAGGGTTTGAAAAGCGAATGCCTTCGCAGCTTTCGGGGGGCCAGCAGCAACGGGTTGCCCTTGCACGGGCCCTGGTGAACCAACCCCGCCTGCTTTTGCTCGATGAACCCCTGAGCGCACTCGACAAAAAAATTGCCGAACAAACACGGCATGAGCTATCCGAGCTCCAGAAAAAAGTGGGGATTACCTTCATCTTTGTGACCCACAACCAAACGGAAGCCCTGGCCCTGGCCGACCGCATCGCTGTGATGAAGAACGGGGTGATCGAACAATGCGACGCTCCCCGGACGATTTACGAACATCCCAAAACATCCTTCGTTGCCGATTTTATCGGAAGCATGAATTTCTTTCCCTGTCGGGTTAAAGAAACCATAAACGGTGAAGTGTTGCTCGAACTTCCGGGAACCGCCACCATTCATCTTTCGCAAAACCGGGAACAGGAACCCGGAAAACAACTGCTTTTCTGCATCCGTCCCGAGCGCATCCGGGTCAGCTTGCTTCCCCCGGCCGATTACGAAAACGGTATCCGGGGCATTATCCGGCAAAAAGATTACCTGGGGGAAATAACCCGTTTTGGGATTGAATTGCCCGGAGAAAAAATGATTACGGTATTGGCCCAGAATTATTTACTAAAACTTGCAAACGAGTTTTACGACTTGGGCGAAGAAGTGTATGTGATTTGGAGCAAAACTTCGGGGGAGATTTTACATGTTTAAACGAATCAAAGAACAATACCTGTTGATGGCCCCTCCGGCTTTCTGGTTGCTGGTGTTTTTTCTTGTCCCGGCCATCATCGTCGTTGGCTATAGTTTTTGCACACCAAAATCCGACGGAGGAATGTCGCCGGTTTTTACGCTCGAAAACTACCGCCAGGTTTTTCAGGGGCTCTATCTTTCGGTATTGGGAAAGTCGTTTGGCTATGCATTGCTGACAACGCTGTTTACACTGGCTCTGGCTTTCCCCATGGCCTATTATATGGCATTTGCCTCCCGGCGCATGAAAATGCTGCTGCTTTTTCTGATCATCCTCCCTTTCTGGACCAATTTTTTAATTCGCATGTTTTCGATCATGATTTTGCTGGGCGATAACGGGTTGATCAACACCATCCTGGTTTCGACAGGTATTGTCGACCAGCCCGTCAAGTTAATGAACAACTCACTGGGCATGTATGTTGGCTTCGTATACTGGAACCTTCCCTTCATGATCCTCCCTATTTTTTCCTCCCTCGACCGGATGGATGTTTCGCTTCTGGAAGCCTCGCTCGATCTGGGCGCAAGCCGTTGGCAAACATTCCTGAAAATAACCTTACCTTACGCCGTTCCCGGGCTGGTAGCGGGAATTATTTTTGTCTTCATTCCCACCCTCGGTAACTTCATTATCCCCGAATTTCTGGGAGGAACCCAAAACACGATGATCGGTAACCTGATCACAACCCAATATTTACAGGCCCGGAACGGACCCTTTGGCTCGGCCCTTTCCACAGTATTGATCTTCGTTGTGATGCTTTTCATAGTTTTATACATCCGCTTTTTCGACCCCACCAAATCGAAAAACAACATCCAATTTTAAGAAATGGCAGAGCGCGTGTCACGATCAAACGACCTGGGCTTTGGACAGGGTAGAGGGTTGAAAATACTCACCTGGGCCGGAGTGTTGTTTCTATTGCTGCCTCTGTTTATCCTGATCGTTTATTCTTTCAACGATTCACGAACCGTAACCCATTGGGAAGGGTTTTCGCTTCGTTGGTACCGATCGGTTTTCAGCGATTCGGGCATGTGGGCAGCCATCCGGAATTCGGTCATCATTGCCCTTTTCAGCACATTGATTGCCACAGCACTGGGGACACTGGCCGCCCTGCTTCTGGCGAAATACCGATTCGCCGGTAAAAAACTGTTTCAGAATCTGTTGTATGTCCCCGTTATTCTGCCCGAGATCATTTTTGGCGTTGCCCTTCTGGCCCTGTTCATCCTGATCCGCTTTCCCCTCGGTATCCTCTCGGTAATCTGCGCCCACATCACGTTCAGTTTCCCCTTTGCCACCATGGTCATCCTGGGCAAAGCCATTAACCTGCCCAATTCGTTAACCGAAGCCAGCCTGGATTTGGGCGCCGGTCGCTGGCAGACCTTTCGTTATATTATCCTGCCCAACCTTTCGCCGGGAATTGTTTCAGGCGCCCTGTTCGCATTTACCATGAGCATCGACGATTTTGTCATTACCTTTTTTACGGCAGGCGTGGGCGCATCTACCCTGCCCCTGAAAATTTATTCCCTGATAAAATACGGCATCACCCCTTCGATCAATGCCGTTTCAACCTTGCTGATCCTGTTTACAATTACTGCTTTACTCTTATCCCACTTTCTGCAAAAAAGTGAAAAAATCAGTCGCCCGCTCAAATTATCCCTGGCCGGATTGATCCTGCTCATTCTAGTTGTCCTGATCGTTTCTCCTGTTTTTACCCGAAACAAAAACAGACTAAACATTTACAATTATTCCGGGTACCTGGACGAAAACCTGATCAACCAATTCAGCGAACAAACCGGCATCAAGGTAACGCTCGATTATTACAACGACAACGAAGAGCTGTTGACGCGGATGAAAATGGGGGTCTCAGGCTACGACATCATCTTTCCTTCCGGCTACATGGTCGGGATCATGAAGCGGCAAAACCTGCTGGCACCTTTCGATTTTGCATCCATGCCCAATTACCGGCACATCCGGCCCGATTTCAAAAAAATGCCTTTCGATACCAGTGGACGATATTACGTGCCCTATGCCTATGGTTTTACCGGCATCGTTTACAACAGTACGTATATTGAAGAACCGGTCGACTCGTGGAAGGTATTGTGGGACGCACGTTACAAAGGAAAGATTTTAATGGTGGACGAAATGCGGGAAGTTTTTCACGTTGCCTACAAAATGCTGGGGTACCCGAAAGACACCGATCCGAAAAAACTGAACAACGCCCGTGATTTGCTGATCCGTCAGAAACCCCTGCTACGCAAATACGAGTCGAATGCCATCGAAACGATGATGGCCAGCGAGGAAGTCTGGATTGCCCAGGTATGGAATGGTTTTATTTATAAGCTTAAAAAACAGGATCCCAAATTCAAACTGGGATATCCGAAAGAAGGCGTTCTGTTTTTTATCGACAACCTGTGCATCCCGGCCAATGCCCCCAACAAGGAAAATGCCCGGCGGTTCATCGACTTTCTTCTCGATCCGGCCCATTCAGCGCAAAATATAATTAGTATCGGATACGCCATGCCTAACGATTCGGCCCGGCAATTAATCGACCCGCAACTTGTGAACGATCCCTCCCTGTTCCCCGATGTGCCCGATTTTTCCCAAGTGGAAACTTCGCTCGACCTGGGCGAATTCAACCGGGAGCTTACACGGGCATGGACCGAAGTCAAAGCGCATTAAAAAACCCATAAAATTGAATGATGCAAAACCGAGTTTTTTATGTGAACGATACGGGGCTGTCGTCTATGGTGAAAATCAAAGCCACAATTTGAAAACATTCTTTAAAAAAGAACCAACATCAATTGAGCGTAATTACCTATCTCTATTGGAAATATTTTGAGTAGGCCCTTGAAACCTTAAATGCCACATTATCAATAACGATTTTACTGATTTTAATTTCCGTAACAAAATCGCGATTCACAATGGTGCTTCGGTTTATTTGCACAAATTTTTCGCAAGGTAATCGTTTAAGAAGGTTTGAGAGTGAACTACGAATGCATATTTTGCTGTCGGTAAGGTAAATATCCAGATATACACTTTCGGATACTATGTATTTTATTTTCCGAAGATCCAAACGGTACAATTTTTTCCCGTCTTCCAGTTCAATAATTTCCGGTTGTTTCCATTTCCTGAAATTATGGATGGCAATTTCAATTGAGGACTGAACAGTGCTGTAATTGAAGGGTTTGGTAAGATAACCCGACGGATAAGTTTCCTTTGCTTTTTCGATGGTTTCCTGATCGGCTATGGAGGTGAGATAGATAAAAAGAACGTCAGGAAAGTTCTTGTTCAAAAACCGGCCCACATCAATCCCCGTTTTTTCTCCTTTCAGGTTTATATCAACAAGTGCCAGGTCGGGATTCAGGTTTTTGATCGAAACAAGGGCATTTTCATAACTGCACTCCTGCGCAACAACTAAATAATTTTCATTTTTTTGCAGGTGCTTTTTCAGGTTATCTGAGATAATCCATTCATCTTCAACAATAATAATCCTGATTTCCTGCCCCGCCATAGTGCCCTATTTTGGTATTTTTAACGATAGCTCAGCAACAAAACCCTGATCGATTTTCATCGTCAACTGACCGTCCATTTGCCTGGTCATGGTTTCGATCAGGTATATCCCGATACTGCCCTTGTTTTTAAAATCATCGTCAGAAACCACACAGCTGCCGTTATCGGAATACCGTAGGTGAATATAGTCTTCAGCCCGGCATAAATCCATTTGGCACTCAATGCTTCCCTTGCTGTTTTTGACATGTTTCAGCGAATTCAACATCAGCTCATTTACAATAATCCCCAAAGCAACCGAAAGTTGCATGTCGATGTACAAATCATCGGGGCAGGATACCACAGGACGAATCGCCATTGTATCCGACTTCAAGCCTACAACATAATTGGCAAGCTGAACAAGGTACTCTTTTGCCGAAATGGCTGCCTCAGAAAAATTATGGTGTATCAGGTCGTGTATCAGGTTCATGCTGTTTATTCGCGATGAAGTATTGATGAGGGCCTCTTTGGTTTCCTGCATCCGGGCATTTTCGATCTTATTTTCCAAAATGCCCAAAATGATGGCAAAATTATTCTTTACCCGGTGGTGCACTTCCCGGTACAACGCGTTAATTTCATCCTTCTGCTTCGATATGAAGGCAGTCCGTTCCCTGACTTTGTCTTCCAGCTCAAGGTTCACTTTTTTCTGCAACTGCTCATTTTCCTGTAGTTGAAGAATCAATTTATCCCTCGATTCTTGTTCTAATTCCTGACTAAGCTTGTATTTGTAACTTAAACCTGCCGAAAAAATAAATACTTCACAAACAATACTAAGCTGAAAAATAAGTAAGATAATTTCCTGTGAATATCCCATGAGCCGGCCCAGTACAGAAAAGAAGATTCCAAAAATTAAAACGAACGATCCGGTCGCAAAAATCTGTGTGATTTTATTCCGCTTGCGTATCTCTTTCAATACCAATAGCAGTAATACAACCATGTTGCCCATAATAAACAGCATGGAAAGCAGGGCATAAATGAAAAAACTGAAAAACGAAATTGCAATAACCACTATGGTGAAGATCAGGTTTATCCTGACCAGCTTTTTTAAAAAGTTGTCGAGTTTTAAATTGTTGTTTTTCGAATCGATGAATTCCCGAATAAAAAGGAAATAAAAAATCAGGGCAAAGAAAATTGAAAATCCAAAATAAGCATCGAATTTCGGGTTTTCGGGAAAAAACAAATACCGGAAATACTGCAACAAGGCCAAAATCGAAATCGTGATGCCGGAAATATACATACTATAGAACAGGTACGATTTCTGCCGGGTCATTAAAAACAGGAACAAATTATAAAACAGCATCATGATCAGCAAACCATTAAAGAGTCCCTGTATAAAATGTACATAGCCCAATTTGCTATAGTAGTTGTGAACGCCATCAATTGTAAATAAATCCTGTATTTTAAGCGCCACTTCCGAAACCGCTTTTACATAAACTGTTTTCCTCTCATTACCCTGTAAAGAAAAAGAAGTAAGCTCATACATTCCGTTTTTGATCTGCTTTTGCGAAACCGGTAGTTTTGTTCCGGCTTTTAAAATTTCGATGTTTCCCGATTGCTCAATCAAATAAACATCAATGAAGGTAAAATCGGGAACGGCCAGTATCCACTGTCCTTCTTTTTCCGATTGGTTTTCGACCTCGAACCTAAACCAGATGTTGGTGTTTATTTCCGAAATGCTGCGATCAACAGGATGGTGAAACAGGGAGTCGAACCGGCCGGTACTTATTTCCTGATAGCTTAGAAGATTGGTTGAATCCTGATAATATTCAATGGATGGATTGTTGATATGAAATTTGTGTTGCGACCCGGCATCCAGCAGTATGGTTTCGTTTTTTGCGTAAGAGCCAACTGAAATAAATAATAGAATAAGTAAAACCCTGATCTGCTGCTTCATTTAAAAAAACGAATTGTGTAGAGTAACACCCCTTTTTTTGCCGATGCAATTTTACAAAAAAAGCTTGTAACCCACCAATAAACCCGATCAAAAAGTTGAGGTTTGATGAGAGCAGTTCTCGTTGTTGTCTGCTTCGCGTTCTTGTTGTTCATAACCATTACAACACGACGATACGACGACACGATAAACCGAAAGGTTATGGTTGAGGATAAGAGACTGTGAGTATGTGAGAAAATGAGACACAAAAAATCCGTCATGGTTCCTGACACAAGAGCTTGAATATTGCTTCAGGTGTGAACCTGATTGTTATCAAGCATACAAGAGTCGTCCTTTAGGCTCAGGAACAGGGCGATTTAATGACCGGGCCGTTTCTATCCACTCATCAATAATTATATTAGCATTGGCAACAGCTTCAACATAAGTTTTCCCGTCTGCCATACAACCCGCTAACTCAGGTACTTCTACAATAAAAGAACTATCCTTTTCACTCCAGAAAACGATCAATTCATATTTATATTGATTATTCATCGTTATCAATTTTTAAATCAAATTTCAAAATTAAAATCCTTATTTGTTTAACCTGATAAGGCTTCGCTTTGTTTTTATCCGGTTGCAGATTTATTATTTCATCAATATCATCTCTGTAAAAAATATGATGACTGCCTTTTATTCTCATAGTAAAACCTAATCGTTTCAATAAAGTAATCAAATCAGTAAACTCAAAATTAGTATCCGATCTGCCTGAAAGTAAGAGCATCAATATTTTCTCAATTTTACTCACCTGAACAAAGATATAAAATCGATTTAAGAAAATCACAACAAAAAAGCCCTGTCATCGTTCCTGGCAGCGGAGCTTGAATGTTGTTTCGGACGGATGTGTGGATCGGGTGCAGCGAATTGAATTCGCTGAAATTGAGGAGAAGCGAGAAAGGATATGGTTTAGTTTGAGAATATTGAAGGGATTGTTAAATCTACCCACCCCATCACCGCATTTTCTAATTCTCAATGTACATCCCCGCAGCCAACCCGGTTTTTCCATTCGCAACAAAAAAGGGCACTTTCGCAACAAAAATTTTGCAGGGAAAGCACTGAAACTACTTTTGTACCCTTAGCGTGAATAGGTGTTTCACCCGTTTTTTTTGAATCGTTACATTGGAAAAACCAAAGAATAACATTGAGATTATTTGCCCCGCCCTGGGGCGTTCCGGGACGACTTCGCTTGAAGTGGCGCTCGAAATGCTGGGCTTTGGCCCGGTGTACTCCTATTTCAACATGATAAAGGATGTTGCCTTGTTCAGGGAATGGGTTGAAGTATTCGCGAACAATGACCCCCGCGATCCCTTGTTGGGCCATGTCATGAATTTCAGGGTGGTTTCCGATTTACCTGTTTGTGTTTATTCCCCTTACCTGATTGAAAAAAACCCGCAGGCAAAAGTGATCCTAGCCCTGCGTGACGAAGAAGATTGGAGCCGTTCAGTGGTTAAGCTTTATCATTTATCCAGTGAATTGGATGTGGTATTGGGCACAAAGGTCAGCAACCGGTTATGGAATATCAGGGACGTAATTAACAGGCACGTTTGGCCGGTTATTTTTGAGGGTGGTGAAATGGGCGACCCTGAAACGGCCATCCGGAATTATCGCAAACATAATGCAAAAATCAGGGAAATCACCCTTCCCGGTCATTTACTCGAGTACAATGTGAAAGAAGGCTGGGAACCCTTGTGCCGGTTCCTGGGCATAACCGAAATACCCGGTGAAAATTTTCCCTTTGTGAATAAGGGAATGCATAAAATAAAATACACCGCGTTGCAACTGGCGTTCCGGAACATGAAAAACGCCTTCACCCCGGTTCGGGGCGAACATGGACAAGAAAAAAAGTTTAGCCTGGCTGCCATATGGTAACTTGGACGCAATACGATATTGGGGTTAATGCCCTTTATTGTGAATAAAGTAATACAAAAAATAAAAAGAGAAAAGATGAAAAAACAGTTGAAAAGGGTTTTGCTGGTGGCGCTCAATGTGGCGGTGCTGGCAGGTTTTTATGTGATAAGCACCGGCGCAGATGGTGGTTGTGGAGGTTCAGGCGGAGTTGGTTGTACTGGTGATAGTGATGAACCACTATCATATACAATTGAAGGGGTTCAATGTTATCTTAAAGAAGACGATTTTTGCGCAAACAAAAACTTTCAAGAAGATATTTTAGTTAGTGAATGTGATGAAGTTTTGTCTGAAGATAATTTTAAAGATGCTTTTGAAGCAGATTATGGACCTTGTATAGATTACTATTATCGTGATAGAAGGGGGGACGATGGCTGGTCAAACTGGAATTCAAGGTATTTTGGTATTGCTCATGGGTATGCATATAGTAGTGCACTAGAAAATAAATCAGTCTCATTATACAAGCATCTTATTGAAGAGGTTAAATATACTTCCCCTCCAACCCATTTGCATTTATGCCTGGATGATATTGCTGAGAACCCTAAAGGTGAAATTCCTTCAAAAACATGGAAGGTAACCAAGGTAGATTCTCCTGACAACAGCATGAGCCAGGAAGATCAGGAAGCTTACCTCGACAATACCTATACCTTTGAGAAGGTCGAAAAATTAACCGTTAACTTGGGGGACAAAAAGACCCCGGATGAAATTAAATACTTTGGTAACGGAAATGTGAATGTGGACAAAGATGGCAATGTTTTTGGTTCCTATAGGGTTGATATTAATGATGCTTCAACCTATGCGCCAAAAACAAAGCTGACCTTGAGCTTTGGCGCGGGTACGCTAGTTGAAGAGCTTGATGTGATCAGCACGGGCTGGGACGAAATTGTCGTTCATCTTGAAAAGGAGGGGAAAAAAGGGGACATAACACTTACGGCACAACCTGATAAATAATAAATCATAAATAAGATGAAAAAAAGCATAGTATACATTACGCTTGGTTTGCTGGTCTTTTCGCAGGGGCTTAAGGCGCAGATCGACATTCAGGGGCAGCTCAATGAAATCTCCCCGATGGTTTCCGATTACATGGATTTCTATTTTTACGATTTAAGCAACTATCAGGGCGATATCTACCAGAACAGCATCAATTATTCGGGCGACGTGCTCGGCCAGTGGGAGATGAAAATAGCCCTGAACGCGGGTATTGCCTTTAAGCCGGTATATTCTGCCAACGTGCTGCGGCATTCCAACAACTTTGAATTAAACGGCGACGACCCCAATTTGTATGCATTTGGCCCCAACATGTTCAGTAATTTAGATGAAGCGGAATTGTTTTTCCGTTTTACCGATCCAATTACCAACGGGGCGGTATACGATCCCTTCACCGGAGAAAAGGTTGGTTTTTCCATTCCTGTTTTTGAGGGGATGGGAACGGGAATGACCTTTTCACCGGCCGTTATGCCTGTCATCAGCCTGGGAGTTGGTTTTGGTACCGAATTGTCGGTTGGGATTATGCCCGGTGCAATACAATCACTTGGTGTTTCAATCCCCGGCGATTTTACCATTGCCAGCGACCTGTCGTACATTGGTGCCCTTAAACACGATATTTTTCATTGGATACGCCCATTGGCCGAGCGTGATTATCATTTAACCCTTGGGGTGAATTATGCTTCGTTCGATATGGGGATTGCACCTCAAAGTGAAAACGGGCTGTTTAAGAGTGACCAGAGCCAGCGCGATTATTATTATTTTGACGATAATTTTGAAGGTATTGACTTTCACACCGGGGCGCTGGGATTTGAACTGATGGCCACCAAAGAATTCAAGTGGGTCGACCTTTCACTCTTTGCTTCGATGAACCAGGCAGAATACAGCATAAAATCAGTCGGTGATATTGTGTTTCATATCAACACTTCTTTTAAGGCCGGTTCAGCCGACGAATTTAAAACCTATACCGTATCGGACTATGTAAACGTGAATAAGAGCTTTAGTAGTTTATTGTACGGGGCAGCCGTGAAATTTCATTTTGGCGGTTTCAACCTGGGTGCAAAGTATGCTTATAAAGGCGGCACAGGGCAGGGTTCGCATTTTGTTTCCACAACATTGGGTTTTGCCTTCGATCTGAAAAAGAAGAAAGCAGAGTAAGAAATTATAATTCAATTAAGTCCGGGAGTTTTCTTCCGGATTTTTTTTTGCTGAAAACCTGTTGGACCCGAAACATCCATACAAAAGTTGGGTGATTTAAAATAATCTGACTTATAGTTGAACATAAACACCGTAGGTGTTCCGGCACTGTAGCTTACATAGGGTGTTTGAAAGTTTACCGCGTAGCGGTTACGGTATTATTCTCCTTTCGTAAATCCATAACCACTACGTGGTATTTATGAAAAACGAAAACATTTTTCTGCAATGCCTCAATCGCTACGCGATATTTTTAAGAATAGCAAAAACCATGCATTATTAGGTGGCGTGAATGATGTTGAAAAATTGACTGAATAGTCGTTGAAAAAGGGAAAGTGTAATGGTTCAGCTACCAAAAAATCAAATGAATCATCACCTGGGTGCCTGTATACTTGCTTTTCTCCACAAGCGGATATAAAACACGATGGCTGCAATGAAAATGAGAACAGAAATCAGCTGCGAATAAGTTAGAATCCCTTCAATGATAATCCCTCTGCGTCCATCGCCCCTGAACATTTCAATAAGGCCCCTGCCAATGGCATAGATCATAAGGAATACCAGGAACAACTGGCCGTCAAATTTTTGTTTTCGTTTAATGAGTAAAAGTATTCCAATTAAAAAGAGGAACAGGATAATGCTGTATAGCTGGGTAGGGTGCAGGGGTATGCCTTTAGGTTCTGCTGAGCAATGCGGATCAGTAAAGACGACGCCAAAGAAACTATGGGTGGGTATGCCATAACAACAGCCGGCAAGAAAACAACCGGTCCTGATAAACACAAACAGGATGGGGAAGGTCATTGCCATAATATCCATTGTTTTGGAGAATGATAATTTTTGGTATTTGGTAATAAAGTAGAGAACAGGAATTACAAAAACGATAGCGCCGTAAAGTATGAGCCCATTTGGATTTTCCGATTCTACACCTGAAAGGTGAAATTTCATGATTCCAAACAATTTTGCCCCGAGAAAGCTTGAAATCACAACCGCATTAAAGCTGATAATGATTTGTTTAAATGTTACTTGAAGTTCAACATGAAATCTCCAGAAGCAATAAATGGAGGCAAAAATAACTCCCAGAACGAAGAAAAACGGGTAAGAATGGATTGTGATTCCATCGGGCATATTCAAAAACGACGGGAGGTTTATATGAAATAAATCGGGATACATATTTACAGGTTTAAGTTGTTATACTAAATTACAATTGTAGGGACAGAGTTTTTCAAAGCGTGTCATCCCGAGGGAAGCGACGAGTGATCCCTTGTTACAACAGATTTGACTAACGCCGATTTTCAATTCTCATTCCGCTTCGCTGCATTCGGAATGACACCTCTGATAGACTGTCATTGGCTGCGAAGCAATCTGCAAAAATCATTCTCTTGTACCGGACAACAAAAATATAAAATGTCAAAATTATTTTATTCCACCAAAAGCGGCAAAGATAAGGTGTTTGTGCAAAATAAAGGTTTCTTTTAAGGCTGCTTTTTTGTTGCGTTTCTGCGGATAATCATCCAAACTCACAACGATGCAGAATTTCCCTGCGCGAGCAATCCGAACCGGCAGAATTTTTCAGAGCCTCGATGTGTTGTCGGCTCTTCATCCGATTTTGGGCGTATTCCCGCTTTTGGCCATCGGATCTTGTTTCATGTACTTCCGTATAAACAACACACCAGGGTCGGTACGGTTTTGTGGCAGGACTAGCACCGGCATCATGCCGCTTCAAGCGTTCACCAACATCGGCACAGCTTCCAATGTAGTACCGGTCGGCCGATTCACTGTAAAGGATATAGGTGTAATGGCTCTTGGTTTGGGGGGGTGATAAAATATAGTAGCGAGAGGCGGGCTTGAACCGCCGACCTCATGATCCTGAATATGAAAATTATTCCTGTATTTCATAACTTGAGCGTTATATTTGACACATTGGGTATCAAGAAAGAATTATCGGACACGAATCATTGTGTGGCCACAGGATAAGATTTCCCTTTCTTCAGTTGCCTTTTACCCATAAGAACCAAATTTGGTTCACCCTATGGAGCTTTAAGCAGTTCGGATTTTTTGAATACTGACAGTCTGGCCTTTAGCAATAATGCCCTTCTGATTTTTTTTTTATCTTTGAATCCTTGATAACGGCGAACGAATCTTTACTCTTTAATGAAAGTCGATGAAGACCATATACTCGTTTGGAGGTTAAAAAAGAACGATCATGCATCATTCAAACTTCTTTTTGATAAGTACAGCAATCCCTTATATAAATTTGCTGTAAGCTATCTTAAATCAGATAGTGCCGCAGAAGATATTGTTCAGGAAGTGTTCACAAAAATTTGGGAAAAAAGAAGCACGCTTATTTCTGAATCAAATGTAAAGGCTTATATGTTTAAAATTGCTTTAAACGCGATAAGAACCCAATTTTTGAAACTATCAAAAGAAGTTGAAGCCAAACATAAAATCTTTACGGATATTTCACCCGTTGAACACAGTTTGGACGATCGCACGGATTACGAATTTCTGTTATCAAGACTCAACGAGTTGGTTGAATCGATGCCGGAAAAAAGAAAAATTGTTTTCCAAAAAAAGAAATTAGAAGAAAAATCTGTTAAAGAAATTGCATCAGATTTGCAAATATCGCCTAAAACTGTTGAATATCATATCACTGAAGCAATGAAATTCTTAAAGGATGAATTTGAAAAACTTAAACTTCAGGGTATAATATTTTTCTTTCTTTTCATAAAACAGTAAGTTTTTTACAAATAGTTCATTTTTTGCCTAGGGATTTCCTGGTTTTCCAGATACTATAACAAAATTGGATGGTTTATATTTCGTATTTTGATTAGGTAGTTAGAACAGAATCAAGAAGGAGGATTTTATATTCTCCTTCTTTTAAAAAGGCAAAAATGACAAAAACGATAGATAAAGATTTATTCGCCCGATATTTAAAAGGAAAGTATTCCTATGGCGATTTAAAAAAAATCCGCGAATGGTTTTCATCTTTTGAATATGAAAGTGATTTGCGAAAAAATCTTTACACCCACTGGGAATCAATTTTAAAAGAAAATTCCGACCCCAAAAACCTACAACACATTTATAAGAAAATTCATTATGAAATTCTAGTAAGCGAATCGAATCAAAAAAGGTCAAAAATAGTATTCAATAAACTCAGACAGGTTGCAGCGATTTTCATAGTAGCAATTCTTTTCTCTGGTCTGGGATTCTATTTCGCAAAAAACCATAAAGCCGATCAGCAAGGCTGGATAGAAATTAATGCACCCTTAGGTTCGAGAGTCGAGTTTTTATTGCCCGACAGTACACGAGGTTGGCTTAATAGCGGTTCAAAATTGAAGTATACATCAAATTTTACAGAAAACAGGCTTGTTGAATTATCCGGTGAAGGATACTTTGATGTGAAGAATATGTTCAATTCCATTTTTCGGGTGAGTGTGGCTGATATGAATATTGATGTATTAGGAACAAAATTCAATGTTAGCGCCTATAGTGAAGATGATTTTACCGAAGTTGTACTTGAAAAAGGAAAGGTTGAAATAACAGGAAAAACGGGAAATTTTCGTCAGATACTTAAGCCAAACGAAAAAATTTCATTTAACCGTTGGGATAGAAAAATTAAGTTAAGTGAAGTCAATCCACTGAGATCGTCTGCCTGGAAAGAAGGAATGTTGGTTATCGAAAATGAGTCACTTGGCAAAGCTCTTCATCGCATAGAACGTTGGTATAATATCAATATTATCATTAAAGATGATAAAATTAAAGATTATCACTTCAAGGCTACATTTATTGATGAACCCTTGGAAGAAGTCCTGAGGCTAATTGCGAAAACTACTCCAATAGACTATGAAATTGAAGATCGAAAATTTTTAGATAATAATATTATTGAAAAAAGAAATGTAATAATTAAAACGAAATAAAACAGGGAAGTGTAGCAACCACTTCCCTGTAAAATATTAGAGCCTAAATAATCTGGTTAAATCTCTAACAATGTAAAATTATGAAAAAAGATCATGAATCTTATGGCTGCAGGTATGTAAATAACACAAATCATGCTGCCATTAAAAAAATGTTTCGTATGGCACGCTTAACATTATTCTTTTGCCTCCTGGGATTAATGCAGGTCACTGCAAAAAATTCTTACTCTCAACTTACTCGAATTTCGCTTTCAGCGAAAGATGAAAAACTGGAAGATATCTTTGAGACAATCGAAAACGAAACAGAGTTTTACTTTTTGTACAACAAAGACTTAGTGGATGTCGAACAAAAAGCCAGTGTCAATGCAGAGAATAAAACGATTAAAGATGTTCTGGATGAAGTATTGGCAGATAAAGACATTCATTATTCGGTTTACGATCGTCAGATTGTTTTGTCAAATCTGGAGAATACAAATTCCAGCCAGAATACGACAATCACTGTTACAGGAAATGTTACCGATGAATCTGGCACTCCTCTGCCTGGTGTCACTGTTTCTATTAAAGGAACGACAACGGGTACTGTTTCTGATGTTAATGGGAAGTACATTTTGTCAAAAGTTCCCAACGACGCAATCTTAGTATATTCATTTGTGGGAATGAGAACCCTGGAAGTGGATGTTAACCAGCGATCGGTCATAAATGTTACAATGGAACCAACAGTAATAGGACTGGATGAAATAGTCGCTATCGGATATGGAACAGTGAGAAAGGCAGATGTTACCGGTTCTGTTGCTTCAGTTTCCGAAGATGACTTCAAAGATAAAACGCTAACCAACATTTCTCAAGCCCTAGTAGGTCGTGTAGCCGGGCTGGATGTTGTTTCTTCCGGAAATGACCCGGGTGCTGGCGCTCAAATAAGACTTAGAGGAAGGCGTTCATTTGTCGCTTCAAACGATCCACTTATCATTCTGGACGGGTTACCTTATTATGGTTCGATTAATGACATAAATCCATATGATATTACCAATATCGATGTATTGAAGGATGCCTCATCTACTGCCATTTATGGTTCACAGGGAGCGAATGGTGTTATCATAATCACAACCAAAAGAGGTAAAATAGGTAAAGCAAAATTTTCAGTAGAAAGTTTCGGGGGAGTTGTAGCAGTGCATGGCAAATTACCCGTGTACAATGGCGCTGAATTTGCCGAGAGGGGCAGAGAGGCAGCCAGGGCTGCGGGATCATATCCTGATGACGGACAAATTCACGATGATTATGACCAGCAACTTTTTACTTCAAGTATTGAATATGATAATATGAAGGCTGGAAATAGCGTTGATTGGCAGGATATGCTTTTACAAAACGGTTATCAGCAAAAGCATCAGATTTCTGTAAGTGGCGGTTCTGAAGCGGTTAAGTATAACTTTGCAGGAAACATTTACGATGAAGAAGGGATAATCCCAACCGATAAATTCAGCCGTTTTAGCTTAAGGTCAAATCTTGATTTTACCATTTCCCCAAAATTTACCGTTGGAACCTCTGTAATGCTGCAATATAATATTCGTAACAGCAAAATAGATGCCTGGAAAAGTTTTGAGGAGGCTTGGCAGGCAAGTCCTCTCGGTACTCCCTATGATGAAGAAGGAAATCCCAATTTCGATCCCAGCAATGATGGTTACAGGAAAAATCCCTTGTCCGATCTGTTGTGGGACGATTACCGTTCTGACTACAAAAGATGGAGTGCATTTACACACGTTTTTGCGGAATACAAAATCCTGCCTTCTCTTACTTATCGTTTAAACCTTGGTGCAAATATTGATATAGGTACGGAAAAAACATTTGCAGGTCCCTATACACTTTCAAGACGTGGAGATATATCCAACGCAACAATTAAAAACAACGTTAACACAAGAAATACGTACGAAAGCATTTTAACATTTAATAAAAAGATAAATGACCATCATATTCAAATAACCGGCGTTCACAGTA